>DASQVB010000212.1:0-13388 GCA_035640975.1 Pseudonocardiaceae bacterium | reverse complement strand
TCACCAACGTCAAAGCCGATGACCGCACGGCATGGCCAGCCGGGTTCGATGCGGCAAGTCTCACTGCGCGCCGCTAATCGACCCCGCGGGCCGCCGATGGGTCGTGTTGTCGAGGGGTGATCGGCCTAGCGACCGCTTCAGTGACCCGTCGGGTGCGGGCTTAACGACACCCCCCAGACTTGCGCGCACCGCGCCATGCAGCATTTCTCGGTGGGGGCAGGCAGGGCCCCCGGGGGAGTCCGCGCCACCCGGCCTAGGTGCTGTGGGTGCGGGTACCGGGTGGCCAGGAAAAGCTCCAGGCCGTACGAAGATTTGGTGGCAGCACTTTCCGGTCTGGGTAGGGTGGCTACGGGGGGTCACCATGCCACCACCCGGTGTGAGGGGACGGGTGGGTGCCCGGCCGTTAGTAGGCACGTCACCAGCGCCGGGCCCCTCGGCCACGCCTAGGAGGTCAGGCTGCCGAGTCTCGCTGGAGCGCCGTGCCAAGCCACTCAGCGAGCTGACCATCAGTACTCACCGATGTTGGGGAGGTCCACTCGCTGGCCTGGTTGGATGCTGTGGCCACAGGCGCGCCTAATGCGAGTATTGATCTCCGTCGAGATCAGTGGTCGAATGTGGCCATTGCGTTGGCCCTGGTCATTATCGACGTGATGCACTGAGTGCTTGAGACCGCCAACTTTAGCCCCTGCTGGGTGGCTTGGCGCTTCGCCCACTCATGACCGTTGATCCAAATCTTCGCCGGATAAGGGAAATAGGAACAGATCTTGATGAACGCCGGACCGAAATCGATATCCCAGAGATAAAAGTAATAGCATGTTACCCGCCGGTTGGCCTTAGCGAAGGAGAACCACGGGATCCCGTTCGACGCCGGCCGCTCGGTGCCGGTAAACACTGAGGCGAACTCCTGAGCCACTCCGATCGCGACCACCCCAGATCGGCCGGTCTTGGCTTGGGCATCAAGGTAGGGCCGCATCACCTCGATCTTGCGATCGGCCTTGGTGAACCGCACCACCGGGATGTGATCATCCCGCGCGAACCGCGCCACCGACTCCCGGAATGCCAACCTTATCTTCTCGAAGATCGCCGGTGAGGAATCGGATTCCCCAGATGCTGGGTCAAAAAGCTGACCACCTGCCCACCAACCTGCAGCATCGGCACATACGCGTTCAGATAGATCCGGTCCAAACACTCCAGATCAAGCCCCACATGCCCATCCAGCACATCGTTGACCCTCACCACACCAGAACCCGACGACCGCGGCACCGAGGTCACCTCCCCGCAACCATGCCTCCGGTCACGAGAGTGAACCCACCCCCACCATCCCTACCAGCCCCATCACCTACCTCGGCGGTCCGAGGCAGAGCCTCACTGGATGACTGATTCCGTGAAGCTGGTGTTAGTGATCGAATGCGATCAATGACCTCTTGCTGGTGATGCCGGTCGTCCAGTTGTGCCAGATTCCGGTGGCGAGGGCTAGCAGGCGCTGCGCGACGCGGGTGCACACCCCTGCGGGAGTTCGGGCGCCGTGGTGTTCCAGGTCGAGCTGGCCTTTCAGTGTCTGGTTGACCGATTCGATCCACTGGCGCACACCGCCGAGGTTGCCGTTGCGGTAGGTCTCGTCCTTGCGGTGTGGGCGCGGCAGGGTCAGTCCCATGGCCCGGGTGTGTGCGTTGAATTCCTTGCCGGCGAAGCCCTTGTCGGCCAGCGGGATTTGTCCGTCGCGGATGAGGTGGTGGTTGTGTTCCAGTGAGGCGGCCACGACCTCGCGTTCCCCGAGCTGGGGATTGGCCAGACCACATGATCGGCATCCCATCTCCGGAACACACCAGGTACGGCTTCAGACCCCAGTACCAGCGGGAATGCGAGGCGCAGTAGCCGTAGCCGGCGTGGCCGGCCAGGTCTGAGCGCTTGACTGTCTCCCGTGACATTCCGCAGGGCACCGCGGTGGCATCGGTCATCCACAGATCGTCAAACCACGACGGGCAACACGCCGCCAGGGTGAGAATCGCCTGGCCCAGCAACGGCCGGGCGTCTTTGAGCCGCTTGTGGTAGCCGGGCTGCTGGGGCAGGTAGGAGAACATGGCCCGCCACTGGGCGCTGCTGTGCAGATACCGGATCCAGCGACGCTGGCAGTGATACCCCAGCAGTAGCTGGGCCACCGCCAACGTGACCAGCTCGCTATCGCTGAGCAGGGGCTGACGGCCACGCCCGATGCGGGGTAGGGCCACGTGATCGTCGATCACCACATAGAGTGCGGTCAGGAGGGTGTTTAGTTCTTTGCTCACACATTGATCTTGGACACCCTCCTCCCACATCCACGGCAGCAACACACCTCACGTGATCTTCACGGAATCAGTCATCTAGAGGCCGTAGCGCGGGTACCGGCGCACCGCCACCAGGATTACCTCCGGCGGAAACCGGTACCCAGCAAAGCTGATCTTGATGTCGGCACGCGAACACGGCGACGACGCATCCCCTCAGCCTGGTGGGATCTTGTCCTCCACCGATGCAACAGACCCCTCTCGCCCCGTTCGCTGCCATCATCGGTCAGCGGCCTGGATCCGGTGACCAGATTGAGACCGAGCCACAGCGCCATGCTGTGAGACTGACCGCCTCAGGGACAATAGGGAGGTCGCGGCCCGGTGTGCTCGCAACCCGGTGGAAGGTCGTCACCGGGGGGAGCGCTCGCGTGATCGCTGGCTGGTGAACCGCTATTACCTGCCGAACCGCCGTTGCGGGAGTCACTGTCTGGGTAATCAATGCCCGTGGAACCGGGGCCGGGGTAACCGGGACCCGGATGATTATGGTGAGGCGCAACCTTGTGGGTCGGTGCTGATGTGGTGGTGTTCGGCGGGGTGGTCGAGTTCGATGTTGTGGTCGGCTCGGCGGACATCGGTGGCGTGCTCGACGTCGGTGAGGTGGTGGCCTCGGGCCTGCCATTGGTGGGTGCCGACGGTGGGGATGCCACATCCCCGGGCGGTAGCGCCAAGCCGTCTTGTGGCGGGCCCTTCACGATCTGCTCGAGCTCGCGGTAGCGGGCGGTGAGATTGGTGCGGCCCTCGGTCTCGCCGATCACCGGGAGCTGCTGCTGGACGCGTTGCAAGGATGCCCTGGCCTTGTCGGGTTTGTTGTCCCGCAACGCCGTGTTGGCCTCGTTGAGTTCGGTCCGGACCGCAGCCGCCGTCTCCACCGAGCGGGCGTAGTCGCTGTAGAGCACTTCGGTCACGCCCCACAAGTGGTCACCGGGTTGCGCGGACTTGGCGACCAGGCCCACTGCGGACAAGGCGATCACCAACACTGCCCCAGCCGCGGCGATCGAGCCGAACACGCGATCACGGCGGGGGGCCGGCTGGCGGGCGGCGCGGATCACCGCCAACGCGGTGGTGGTGTCCACCAACTCCCCGACCGGCTCGGCATACACCTCCCGGCGCCACGCCGCCAAAACGCGCGTCAATTCATCACTGGCATCGCCCAGCGCGGCCCCGCTATCGAGAATGTCTAGCAGCGTGTCGTCGGCCTGCACCGCGGCCAGATCAACGGGCCCCGCCTGGGAACCCCCATGTGGGTAACCGACAGGTGAGAAGTTGTCGCGATCAGTCATCTCACGCCACCCACTGAGACCCCACTACGCTGCGCAACCGACTCAGAGCCCGGTGCTGCGCCACCCGGACCGCGCCAGAAGTCGAGCCCACGGCCTCGGCGGTCTCCTCAGCGGACAGCCCCACCACGACCCGCAGGCGGATAATCTCCCGTTGCTTTTCCGGCAGCATGTCCAGCAGCGTGGCCATCCGTCCGGCCAACTCGACCTGCATCACCTGCGCCTCCGGACCGCCGGCCAGGTCCTGGATATCGGGAACCTCCGAGACCGGCTCGGCACGATTGCGCGCCGAGGACCGGTGGGCGTCGGCCACCTTGTGCGCAGCAATGCCGTACACAAACGCAAGAAACGGCCGGCCCTGGTCGCGGTAACTGGGCAGGGCCGTAAGCACCGCGAGACACACCTCCTGAGCTACATCATCCGCCGAAGCGAACGTCTTTTCCTGACCACCAACGCGGGAACGGCAATACCGCACCACGAGAGGACGGATCCAGCGGAGCACACCCTCAACGGCTTCTCGCTCACCACCGACGGCAGCACCGATGAGAACGTCGAGTTCGTCCCCTACAGCGGTCATCGCAGAATGCAGCCCTGCCGTTACGACCAGGGACCAGCCGGGCTACACGCCGACCGGCGGTGGCCACCCCGTTGTCCCGGCCATCCATGACGATCCCGAGACACGAGCATCGCCCCGCCCTTTCTTGTTATCGGTGATCTGGTGTTCCCGCCTCGGGCCGACTATGGCCCTACGAATATCTACGGACGGTAACGCACGCAGTTGGAGGGAGTCAATGCACGTGCATCTGCAATCACGGCGGGCTGTGCTATGGAGTCTGGCAGAGATCGGGACCCACGTCACAAGTTAGCTGCCAGCACGACCTCAACTGGGTCACCGCGGCGCCGCAGCTGATCCGGCGGGCGGTGCAGCGGTTCGGGTGAGTAGCGTGATCAGCCAGTAGCTGGTGTACACACCTCAGAAGTGGAGGGAGGACACGGTGGTCGCGTTTGTTGGTGTACTGCTAGATCTGGCCGGATCGTCATTGTCGGAGGTGGCGAGCGAGAAGCTGCTGGACTAAGCCATGCGGACTCGTCAGCCGCTGCAGCTCGTCGTGCTGCTCATCGTTGCGGTGCTGGGCGGCTGTGGTGGTCTGGTTTCCACGCCGGAGTCCCCCAGCCCGATGCATCCCGTGAGCACGCCAGGTCATCCAGGCACCGCACCAGGGGGGTCCGCCGTGAGCGGACTGCCGGGAATGCCAGCATTGGTTGATCCAGACAATGTCTATGCCGCCGCCGGTGCGGAGATGCTGTCACCTGCGGTGCGAGCGGACCGGCCACTGGTCTATGTACCTCACACCAAATCTGGTGATGTGTGGGTAATCGATCCGGCGACCTTCACGGTGATCGCCCGCTACCCGACGGGGCGCCAGCCCCAGCACGTCGTGCCTTCCTATGACATGCGGACCCTTTACGTCACCGATTCCAGGGACAACCACCTACTGGCTTTCGACCCGACAACCGGCCTGCCCGGTCAGCGGATCCCCGTAACCGACCCGTATAACATGTACTTCACCCCGGACGGGAAGTACGCGATATCAGTGGCCGAAGCTCGTCGGCAGCTGGTCTGGTACGACCCGCACAGCTGGATCCAACGCGATATCACGCCAACCCCAGCATGCGCCGGCATCAACCATGCCGAATTCTCTGCCGACGGTCATACCGTCGTGTTCAGCTGCGAATTCGCCGGCGCAGTCGCCGTGGTCGACGTGGCCTCGCACCAGTTGTTGAGGATGATCCCCATGCCGACCCGGCACACCCACATGGGACCCCAAGACGTCAAGCTCGCCCCGGACGGCTCGGCCTACTACGTGGCCGACTGTGACGCTGGCGGGTTATGGATACTCGACCGTGCGGCCACCACGGTGCAGCGGTTCATCCCGACCGGTCGCTGCGCGCACGCGCTTTACCTATCCCGCGACGCGAAGCGATTGTTCGTCACCAACCGCGAAGAAGGCAGCGTCAGCGTGCTCACCGCCAACAGCGCGACGCCGATCACCAAGTGGCAGATCCCCGGCGGAGGCAGCCCCGACATGGGCAACCTCACCGCTGACGGCACCCAATTATGGCTCTCGGGCCGCTATGACAACGCCGTCTACGTGCTATCCACCAGCAACGGCGCCCTCATCAAAAAGATCCCAGTCGGAAACGGCCCGCACGGACTGTGCGTGTGGCCCCAACCAGGACGCTACTCAATAGGACACACCGGTATCACCCGCTGAGCCACCCACACGACTTGGACGATTTCCGGTCGAGCACGTGGCGATCCCGGTGATCCCGTGTGGTGGGGAGTATGCGGTTGGTCGGGTATACAGTAGGGGTGAGTGATTCGAGTTTCGTGAGCACTGTTGCATTAAGCGATCAACCCGCCCCAAACCGATCCAGCTGCGGCCAGAAGCCGTGTAGCAAACCTTCAGATGCCCGGTTTGTTACAGCTCTCCAAGGTGTCTGAGGGCCTTCCTTGCCGCTTGAGGGCATGGCGAGGGCGCCCTTCGCCTTACTGCAATAGTCCCGCGCAACTTGGATGAGTACGAACGGGCCCGTGAACTCGACGAGGACACCCTGACCCGCTGCCGCTGGGTGCTGGGTGCTGGGTGCTGGGTGCTGGGTGCTGGGTGAGGATCACCCCGACACTCTGCTCTCGGCTAGTAACCTCGCCGTCGACTTCGCGAGCTGGGTGAGCACGAGCGGGCCCACCAACTGGAAGATTGGACCAAATGCCAACCCGAGGTTTGACCGTGCCATGCCTCCGTCTCGTTCTGACCGCCGATATCCACGGTGGTGTGGTGACGGCTGGCCGGAGGACGCTGAGGCTGGCCTGTGACGCCACTCCCCTCGCCTTGCGGAGAGCCGCGGCACGAGGCGTCGTCGTCGGCTGGCGCCTCTAGCGACCCTGCGCGCCCGCCGGAGCCGACCCGCGAGCACGGCCGGCAGGCCGCGCGCAGCCAGCGGGATCGGCCTGGCGGACAGGCGAGTCGGACGACGGCTCAGCCACATCCGCGCCGCCGCAGGCGGCGCGCTTAATCCGAAAAGGAAACTTCTCACAGATCGTGACATTGTTATCACGGATCGCTACAAAGTGGACCGCGGCTTGGAGGGATCCCCAAGGGGTGGAGTCTCCGCCGCCGAGTGCAGATCGGGTTGTGTTCAACCATGTGATCGTCGTGTTGGTGCACGGTACCGTCTGTGAACCAGCAAGCCGCCTGATCTGCCACGGCCGCAGATTCCCGATCTACAAGCCCAGTAGTTGGGGCGTGGTAGCGATCGAACGCCAGTGGTGGCCCGGATCAGCCAGCAGCCGCCGCGACTGAAGGTCTATCAGGCCACAAATGCTGGTGAGCTCGGCAACGAGGTCGTTGTCCTCGGTATGGAACTCCTGTACGGCGCGGAAAGTCTTCCCCTCATTCCAGAGGAACAAGCACGACACTGCCACCTTGTCGCCACTGCGCAGCTCGCGGCGGAATCTGATGGTGCTCTCTAAGATGATTGGTCCGATTCCGGCTGCCCGCAGTGTGTCGACTGAGATGCCGGCGGCACGCACGTACTCCCACCGAGCGTGCTCACCGTACTGGTGATAAACGGCATTGTTCAGGTGACCTTGCGTGTCCAGCTCGTAGCCCCGGACAGTGATCCACACGTGAAAGGATTCAGTCATGGTCGGCCCTTCCCGATTGGCGAGCCATTGCCGAAGCGCTTGCTGACATCACCGGACCAGTCTGAGGGGCACTCGAACTACTCGCCTCGGATTGAGCATCACCGGGATCGCTCACAACCCAGAGCGCCCGCAATTGAGGATGAGGACATGTCATTGTAATAGAGGCACGGACCTGCAAGTGATCATGGGATTGCTGATGTCCTATGATCGCCTGGGGTCCGGACCTCTGGTTCCCGGTCCACGGTGAGTAGCGTAACGGAGGAGGACTACTCCGTTGCCAAAGGTCCGGGTTTCTGCCGGCCCGAGATCGATCTTGGCGTCCGATGCCTGGAACAGGGTTTACCCCGTCCAATGAGGATCGGATGGACATAGAGGTGGTACTCATCGATCAGGTCGTGCTGCATGAAGACCGCGGCGAGGTCGGCACCGCCGCGCGCCAAATTTCCGCCCGGCTGCGCCTTGAGCCTTATGATCTACTCGACGACGACGCCCCGCACGATGGCGATGTTCCAGTCGGTCCGCTCCAGGGTCCTGGAGAACCGGAATCGCCGACACCCACAGCCCTTCGCCGAGAGAGTGAGGGGTGAGGAGAGCTCCGGTCGGCTGCGCCGGTTGACAGGCGTCCGGGTCGTCGTATTGTGACTAGTGACCGAATATGAAATTTCGTCATGGATCACAGGGTGGCGATGACCGGCGTCAGGTATGAGCAGCGAGCCAAGCGGATCCTGGACGCGGCAGCCGACCTGGTGCTGCGTTGGGGATACAAGCGGGTCACCGTCGAGGAGGTCGCCAAGCACGCCGGTGTCGGCAAGGGCACGGTGTATCTGCACTTCGCCACCCGCGCATCGTTGTTTATGTGTGTGTTGATGCGGGACTCGCTGGAACTAGTCGACGAGCTGGTCGAGGCGGTTCGCCTGGATCCGGTGGCGATGCTGCCGGCCGAGCAGGCACGGCTGACCTACCTGGGGGTGATGCGCCGTCCGCTGCTGCGGGCGATGTTCGGCCGGGATGTTGACGTGCTGGGCGACCTAGCGCACGAGACGGCCACCGAGCCGCTGCGCGCGCTAAAGACCAATCTGGCCGGTGAGCTGTTTCAGTTGCTGCGCGAGCACGGCCTGATGCGCACCGACCAGGATATTGACACCCAGCGCTATGTCCTTAACGCGGTCCAGACCGGGTTTTACCTCAGTGAGCCGCTCACCGCGGTGTCGGCACCGCCGGAGGTTGCCGCGGACGCGCTGAGCCACACCATCCGACATGCGGTCCAGACACCGGGATCACCCGATCCCGGTGCACTGGCCACGCTGGCACCCAAGGTGCTCGCGATGTACGAACAGCTCCGGGACACCCTGGCGAGGGCGGCGATGGGCGATTCGCCCCAGGGGGAGTGAGTGTGCATGACAAGCACCCGATCGACATACGAGGACTTCCTCACCTGGCTGCAGGAGCGCCGCGCGCACGGGCAAGTCCACTTCGACGACAAGCAACGGTGCTGGCAGGTGCTGGGTCACCCGGAAGCCAACGCGATCCTGGCCGACCCGGCCAGGTTCTCCCCCGACCTGTCCGCGCTGATGCCCAACCAGGAAGACTTCGCGCTGTTTCAGCGCGGCAACTTCGTCCGGATGGACCCACCGCAGCACCGCAAGCTGCGCAGCCTAGTCAGCCAGGCGTTCACGCCGAAGATCGTCGCCGCCCTGGAGCCGCGCATCGCCAAGTTGACCATCCGGCTGCTCGACCAGGCCGGCGAGCGGTTCGACCTGATCGACGCGCTGGCCTACCCACTGCCGGTGATCGTGATCGCCGATCTGCTCGGCATCCCCACCAGCGACCAGGCGCTGTTCCGCGCGTGGGCCGATGTGCTGTTTAGCCAAGAGCGCGATCCCGATCAGGCCATCGACCAAGTCGGTGAGGAGTTGATCGCCGCCGTGGTCCCGACCATGCGGGAAATGAACGCCTACTTCCTGGACTACATCAGATCCCGGCGGGCCAACCCGGGTCAGGACCTGACCAGCAAGCTGGTGGCCGCAGAGGTCGACGGCGAGCACCTGACCGACCACGACATCGTCGGCTTCGTCGGACTGTTGTTGCTCGCGGGCCACATCACCACGACGGCGACGCTGGGCAACAGCCTGGTCACCTTCCAGGACAACCCGCCGCGGTCGCCGAGATCAGGGCCAATCCGGCGCTGCTGCCAGCGGCGATCGAGGAGGTCCTTCGGGTTCGCCCGCCGTTCCCGCACTGGCCAGGCAGTCCCTGGACGATGGTCGCCGTCACCAGATTGCCGCTGGCGGTACGCGCCGCCTGACCAGCTCCGGCAAGGGGGTGGTTGGTCTGACCAAGCATCGCGCACGGCGCAGTCTGCGGGCCGCCCCCTCCAGTCTCCAGGGTGCTACGCATCGCTGACGCGACCGCCTGCCGCGGCCCTGGACCCTGGAGGGGACTGTTGCATAGAGGGAAGACGTCGTTCGGCATGATCAGCGCATGCGCCGCAGCTGCCGTGTTCATCCGGTCCTCCCGCCGAGATCGGCGTTCACCGGCTTCCGGTCCCGCCGGAGGTGATCGTGCTTGCAGTGCGTTGGTATCTCCGTTACGGACTGTCCTACCGCGATGTTGAAGAGCTGCTGGCCGAACGCGGAGTGCAGGTCGACCACGTGAGCATCTACCGCTGGGTGCAGCGGTTCACCCCGCTGCTCATCGACGCGGCACGACCGTGCCGGCATGCCACCGGTGATCGGTGGTTCGTGGATGAGATCTATGTCAAGGTTGCCGGGCAATGGGTATATCTGTACGGCGATTGACCAGTTCGGACAGGTCATCGACGTGCTGGTCTCCCAGAAGCGGGACCTGGCGGCCACTCGCCGGTTCTTCACCCGTGCCTTGGAGCACGGCCCACGTCCCAGCGAGTCAGCACCGATCAGGCGCCCGCCTATCCGCGAGTGGTCGAGGAGCTGCTGCCCGCGGCGTGCCATGTCCTGGAGCAGTACGCCACTAACCCGATCGAGTCCGATCATGGACAGCTCAAGTCCCGGTTGCGGCCAATGCGGGGCCTAAAACGGCTCCGCTCGACCAGTGTCATCAGCACCGGACACGCATTCGTCCAAAACCTCCGGCGCGGCCACTACGAACTCGACCTCGACATCGACCCCAGACATCGGCTCCCCGCGGCCTTTTCCGAGCTCGCGCTCGCCATCTGAACAGGGGTGCTCCAGCGTCGAGCGCGTCTTGCCTTCCGCTAACGCAACAGCCTCCGAGGTTCTACAGTCAGGTCCGACATTGTGGAGGAGGTGCGCGTCAGTGAAGTACGCGTTGGTGATCTGGCACGGCGAGGAGCACGCGGAGTCGCCGCAGGAGATCGACGCCTGGCCGGAGCACAAGGCCTGGATGGACGACCTCGTGGCCCGCGGCATCTTCCAGGGCGGCGCGCGGCTGCGGGCGATGACCACGACGAAGGTGCAGGTCCGCGGCGGCGAGACGCTGGTGTCCGACGGCCCGTACGCGGAGACCAAGGACCTCATCGGCGGGTTCCTCATGGTCGAGTGCGCGCACCTGGACGAGGCGATCGAGGTCGCGGCGGGGCACCCGTTCGCCGCGTTCGGCACGGTCGAAGTCCGACCTGTCTGGGAATGACGCAGGAGTCGAGCGACGACGTCGAGGCCGCGGTCGCCTCGGCGTTCGCGACGGAGTGGGGACAGGTCGTCGCCACACTCATCCGCGTCACCGGCGACTGGGACCTCGCCGAGGACAGCGCGGCGGACGCGTTCGCCACCGCGCTCGAACGGTGGCGGCGCGACGGCATCCCGCGCAACCCCGGCGCTTGGCTCACCACTACCGCGCGCAACCGAGCGACCGACCGGATCCGACGCGAGGCGACCGGCAACGCCAAGCTGCGCCAGGCAGCGCTGCTCGCGCGCGACGGCGACGAGCCGGCCGAGCCCGACGAGGTGCAGGACGACCGGCTCCGGCTGATCTTCACCTGCTGCCACCCCGCGCTGCCGTTCGAGGGTCGCGTCGCGCTCACGCTGCGGACGCTGACCGGACTCACCACGGCGGAGATCGCGCGTGCGTTCCTCGTCCCCGAACCGACGATGTATCAGCGGCTGACGCGTGCCAAGAAGAAGATCCGCGAGGCCGCGATCCCGTACCGAGTACCGCCCGCGTACCTGCTGCCCGGGCGGCTGTCGGCGGTACTCGCCGTCCTTTACCTGCTGTTCAACGAGGGGTACGCGGCGACGGCCGGCGCCAACCTGATCCGGCAGAACCTCAGCGCCGAGGCGATCCGGCTCGGCCGGCTGCTCGTCGAGCTGCTGCCCGAACCCGAGGCCAGGGGCCTGCTCGCGCTGATGCTGCTGCACGACGCCCGGCGCGCGACCCGGGTCGGGGCCGACGGCGAGCTCGTGACGTTGGACCGTCAGGACCGTTCGCGCTGGGACCAGGCCACGATCGCCGAGGGCCTGCGGCTGCTCCCGTTGGCGCCGGGTGCGTACCAACTGCAGGCAGCGATCGCGGCCTGCCATGCCGTCGCGGAGAGCGTCGAGAAGACCAACTGGCCGCGGATCGTGGCGCTCTACGACGACCTGCTCGTCCACACGCCGTCGCCGGTCGTTCGGCTCAACCGCGCGGTCGCCGTCGCGATGGCCGACGGGCCGGCCGCGGGCCTCGCGCTGGTCGACGGGCTGGCCGCCTCGGGTGTCCTCGCCGGCTATCACCTGCTGCCCGCAACGCGCGCCGACCTGCTCCGGCGGATGGGCAACTCCGAACGCGCCGCCGAGGCCTATCGCGAGGCGTTCGCACTCGCCGCCACCGACGCCGAGCGCGCCTACCTGAAGGCCCGGCTCGACGAGCTCTAGAGATTCTCGGCGGCGATGTCGAATCCCGCCACCTCCCGAACGTCGGTGGGCATATCCACAGCTGAATGGAGGCGATCATGAACGACGACTCGAAGAGCAGCGGCCTGCCGCGCGTCGTGGACAGGACCACCTGGCAGGCAGAACGAGACGCACTGCTCGTTCGGGAGAAGGCGCACACCCACGAGGGTGATGCGATCGCAACGGCGCGGCGACGCTTGCCGATGGTGGAGGTCGACCCCACGGTCACGCTGATCGGCGAGAACGGCCCGGTCACGTTGCTCGACGTGTTCGAGGGCCGCCGCCAGCTCATCGCGTACTTCCACATGTGGCACGCCGGCCACTCCGCCGCCGAACAGTGCGAGGGCTGCACGTTCTTCAACGGCCAGGTGCGCGAGCTGTCGTACCTGCACTCCCGCGACGTCACGTACGCCACGCTCTGCCAAGGCCCGTACGACGTGAGCGTCCGCTACCGCAACTTCATGGGTTGGGACGTGCCCTGGTACTCCGCGCAGGATGCGGTGGATGCTCTGCTCGGCGATCGCCAACGATCCCCGGCGCCTCTGGTCTTCTATCTACGACACGAGGACAGGGTGTTCGAGACGTACTGGACAAGCGGCCGTGGCCTGGAGCCGATGGCTCCCACGTACGGGCTGTTGGACCTGACCGTCTACGGCCGGCGGGAGGCATGGGAAGACACGCCGGCCGGCTGGCCGCAACCGTGCTGGGACGCCAACGCCGACCCGTTCCGCACCAACGGACGTCCCATCGCGCAGTGGTCCCGCCTGGACGCCGGACGCTCCGACGACCTCGGCACCTGAGGGTCGGCGCCCCTGCCGGGACCCGGCCGGTCAGACGAGGTCGAACGCCCGATGGTCGACCCGGTCCAGGACGAGACGTACGGCACCGAACTCGACGCCTTCGTCTCCGAGGATCGAACTCAACCCGCGGCGGCGGATGGCGAGGGCCTCGAGCTCCTGGCGGAACGGTTCGAGGAGGACGTCGCTGGAACGGGAGAAGCCGCCCCCGAGGGCGACGAACTCGGGGGCGAGCGTGAGAACGAGGGCCGCGGCGGCTGCGCGGCCATCGTCGACCGGCTTCACCCTGCCGACGGCGACTGAGCAGGACCACTGTTCAAAGGTGGTGGCCAGGGGCGGGGTCGAACCGCCGACCTTCCGATTTTCAGTTCCAAGTCCACCTGATAGGAGTACGACTACCTGGCATTTTGCTTGCCGCA
>DASQVB010000211.1:0-26072 GCA_035640975.1 Pseudonocardiaceae bacterium | reverse complement strand
TTGATCTCGGTGAACCCAACGACGGCTTCGCGGTCCGCGAGGTCCGCTCTGACCCCTTCGAGGATCGCCTCCAAGACGCTCAAGCCTCTCCCCTTCCGCCCCCCAGTGCCGAGCCGGACCTCGATGCTAGCTCCGGCCGGTCCGGTATCCCCTCACCGGGGGTGTCCCGGCGCTGTCGGGTCCTCGCCGGCGTCCATCCGCGCCCACAGCCCGTCCTCAGGCCCCGATGGCCGCGACGAAGGCGCCTGGTAACGGCGACCCAGTCGCGGCATCCGGTGGCCCCGCAACACCAAAGTGGCGCCGGCTGCGACGAGCAGGATCGCCCCACCTGCCGCAAAGCTGGGTCCCGCAGGCAGCATCGTGGTGGTCTCAGCGTGGACTGACCCGGCGGACCACCCGGCCGCCGACATGGCGGCGGCGGTTAGCCAGCCCTCGTCGGGCGCCTGCAGCACCCCGAGGATCGGCGGGACCGCCGCGACCAGCAGCAACCCGCCGAGCAGCCGTCGTGCCCACCCGCCAGTGGCCAGCACCGCAGCCACGGCGGCCAGCGCGAGTACGGCCAGTGGCGTCAGCGCGGGCAGTACCTCGGAGCCGTCCACTCGGATCGCGACGATCCCGCGCTTGGGCACCTGAAAGTCGATCCAGGCCCAGCCGAGCACCGCCGCGGCACCGAGCGCCACCGCGGCCGCGACCAACAGCCCGACGGTGGCCGTGAGCTCCTTGCGCGACGCAGGCCCCTCAGGCACGCAGCGACCCGGCGGGCTCACCGACCGCCACCCGCAAGGTGCCCGCAGCGGCAATGGCAGCGAGCACCGCGCCCGCCTTGTTCAGGCACTCAGTGTCCTCGGCCACCGGGTCGGAGTCGGCGACGATGCCCCCACCGGCTTGCACGTAGGCCACCCCGTTGCGGACCAGTGCGGTGCGGATAGCGATCGCGGTGTCGGCGTCCCCGGCGAAGTCCAGGTAGCCGACCACTCCCCCGTACACGCCTCGCCGGGTCGGCTCCAACTCCTCGATGAGCTCCATCGCCCGCGGCTTGGGGGCCCCGGACAGCGTCCCAGCGGGGAAGCAGGCGATCACCGCATCGAATGCGGTGTGTCCGTCCGCCAGCTCGCCGGTCACCGTCGAGACCAGGTGCATGACATGGCTGTAGCGCTCGACCCGGAAGAAGTCGGTGACGTGCACCGTGCCGGGCCGGCACACCCGGCCGACATCGTTGCGACCAAGGTCAACGAGCATGAGGTGCTCGGCGCGTTCCTTCTCGTCGACCATCAGGTCCTTCTCCAACCAGGAGTCCTCGTCCGGGTCGGCGCTGCGCGGGCGGGTGCCGGCGATCGGATGTGTGGTGACCTTCCCGTCCCGCACGGTCACCAGAGACTCCGGGCTGCAGCCGACGATGCTGAACTCATCGAGAGCGAGCAGGTACATGTACGGGCTGGGGTTGGTGGTGCGCAGCACGCGATAGATGTCCAGCGGATCGGCGTCGGTAGCCATCTCGAAGCGCTGGGACACCACGACCTGAAACGCCTCGCCGGCCCGGATCGCCTCTTTGGCCGCCTCGACCGCGGCGTGGTGCTGCTCCGGGCTGCGGCGGCGCCGGAACTCGGGGGCCGGCCGGGTGAATACCGCCGCGCTGGCGGGCGCCGACGTGCACAGCTGCGCGACCATCGCGTCCAGTCGGGCCACCGCGTCGTCGTAGGCCTCATCGACGCGCTCCCGGGAATCGTCCCAGTTGATCGCGTTGGCGATGAGCGTGACGGTGCCTTCATGGTGGTCAAGCGCGGCGAGATCGGTGGCCAGCAGCATCACCAGTTCGGGCACCCGCAGATCGTCGACCGCAAGCTCAGGCAACCGCTCCAGGCGCCGGACGGCGTCATAACCGAGGTAACCGACCATCCCACCGGTCAGCGGCGGCAGGCCGGGCAGGGGCTCGCTGTGCAGGGCGGTCACGGTCTGGCGCAACGCCTCCAGCGGGGTACCCGCCCACGGTGCATCCACTGCGGGCAGCCCCACCGGTGGTGACCCGCGCCAGAGCGTGTGGCCACCGGACTCGGTGAGGGTGGCCGCGCTACGCACCCCGACGAACGACCAGCGTGACCAGGACGACCCGTTCTCCGCCGACTCGAAGAGAAACGTGCCGGCCCGGTCACCGGCAAGCTTGCGGTAGACCCCCAGCGGGGTCTCGCCGTCGGCGAGCAGCGTCCGGGTCACCGGGATCACCCGACGATGGGTGGCCAGGGCACGGAACTGCTCCCGGTCCAGGTGCAGGTGCCCGACGCCGTTGTTGCCGATGCTTACCATGCCGCCATTGTGCCCACCGTTTGACGCCGGGTGACGACCGGCATACCTTTTCTTCCTCCGTTGAAAAGAGGAACCGGAGTGCCGAATGTGCCCGGTGAGCAAGCCCGTCCCCGTGGCCGCCGTCGCGCCGGTGAGAACACCCGTGCGGCGCTGCTCGACGCCGCCAGGGTGGAGTTCACCGAGCGCGGCTTCGACGGCGCGACCGTGCGCGTGATCGCCCAACGCGCCGGGGTGGACGCCGCGATGGTCAACCACTGGTTCGGCGGCAAGGACGGGCTGTTCGTTGCCGCCATGGAGATCCCGTTCAACCCCGCGGAGATCATCCCGCGGATCCTCGACGGGGCTCCCGAGCAGCTCGCCGAGCGAATCCTGCGCACCTTCCTGTCCGTCTGGGACGCCAACGGTGGCGGGGCGCTGGCCGCGCTGATGCGCAGTGTGGCCAGTCATGAGGGAGCCGCCCGGATGATGCGCGAGTTCATCAGCCGAGTGATCATCGGTCGGATCGTCTCCGCGGTCGCCCCGGACCGCCCCGAGCTACGTGCCGCACTGTGCGGCACCCAGGTGGCCGGGCTGGCGATGATCCGGTATGTCATTCGCCTCGAACCGCTGGCTTCGGCCGAGCACGACACCGTGGTCGCCGTGATCGCCCCCAACCTGCAGCGCTATCTGACTGGCGTCTTGTGAGTGCGTAACGGTGTTCTAGCACTGAACGCCACTCACGAGGACCTGCTGAAAGCAGGTCCTCGCTCCGGTGTGGCAAGCCGGGCCGATCTGGTCGACGACGACCAGCAGGGCATCGCCGTCGCAGTCCAGCCGCACCTCGTGCACGTGCTGGGTGTGTCCGGAGGTCTCGCCCTTGATCCAGTAGGCCTGCCTGCTGCGCGACCAGTAGGTTGCCCTGCCGGTGGCCAGCGTGCGGTGCAGCGCCTCGTCGTCCATCCAGCCCACCATCAGCACCTCGCCGGTGCCGCGTTGCTGCACCACGGCGCAAACCAGCCCGTCGACGTTGCGTTTGAGCTTCTCGGCGATGGCCGGATCCAGTCCACTCACCGCACCGTCACCCCGGCGACCCGCAGGCCCTCCTTGACATCACCGATCCGTAACTGTCCGAAGTGGAACACGCTGGCGGCGAGCACCGCGTCGGCGCCGGCCGCCACCGCAGGCGGGAAATGTCCCACCTCGCCCGCACCGCCACTGGCGATTACCGGGACCGTGACGGCGGCTCGCACTGCGGAGATCAGCTCAAGATCGAAGCCCGCCTTGGTGCCGTCGGCGTCGATCGAATTGAGCAGGATCTCCCCTACTCCCAATTCCTGGCCGCGGGCAGCCCAACCCACGGCGTCGATCCCGGTGCCCCGCCGCCCGCCGTGAGTGGTCACCTCGAAGCTGGACGGCGTTGACGGCTCGCCGGGCGGCACCCGGCGAGCATCCACCGAAAGCACGATGCACTGCGCGCCGAAGCGATGGCTGGCCTCACGCAACAGCTCAGGACGAGCCACCGCGGCGGTATTGACGCTCACCTTGTCTGCGCCCGCCCGCAACAAACGGTCCACATCGGGCACTTCCCGGATTCCGCCGCCGACGGTGAGCGGGATGAAAACGCATTCCGCGGTGCGGCGGACCACATCGTAGGTCGTCTCCCGATCGGCCGAGGACGCGGTGACGTCTAGGAAGGTCAGCTCGTCGGCGCCTTGCGCGTCGTAAGCGGTAGCCAACTCGACCGGATCACCGGCGTCGCGCAGTGCGGTGAAGTTCACTCCCTTGACCACCCGGCCGGCATCGACATCCAGGCATGGGATCACTCGCACGGCAACGGGCATCCACCCACCCTAAGCGGGCGAGCATGGCGTGCGGACACACCGGGCAGCAGAGCACGACACGCGGGAGGGTGGGGTGGGGTCAGTGGGCAGCGGCCAGCGCGTCGGGCAGGGTGAGTGCCCCGGTGTAGAGCGCCTTACCGATGATCGCGCCCTCCACGCCGTCCGGGGCTAGCGCGGCCAGGGCGGCCACGTCGCCGGCTCCCGACACCCCACCGGAGGCGATTACCGGCGCTTCGGTTTGGGCGCAGACCGCGCGCAGCAGGTCCAGGTTCGGGCCGCGCAGGGTGCCGTCTTTGGTGACATCAGTGACCACGTAGCGCGGGCAGCCGTCGGCGTCTAGGCGTTCCAGCACCTCCCAGAGGTCCCCGCCATTGGTGGTCCAGCCGCGCGCGGCGAGAACGTGCTGCCCGTCGATGATCCGCACGTCGAGCCCCACCGCGATTCGCTCGCCGTGCTCGGCGAGCGCCGCCCGGCACCAGGCCGGATCCTCCAGCGCGGCGGTGCCCAGGTTCACCCGGGTGCATCCGGTGGCCAACGCGCGCCGCAGCGACGCGTCATCCCGGATCCCACCGGAGAGCTCCACCGCGATGTCCAACCTGCCCACGACCTCGGCCAGCAGATCGGCATTGGAGCCCCGGCCGAACGCCGCATCCAGATCGACCAGGTGGATCCACTCGGCCCCGTCGGCCTGCCAGGCCAGCGCGGACTCAACCGGGTCGCCATAGCACGTCTCGGTGCCGGCTTCGCCCTGCGTGAGGCGGACGGTCCGGCCACCGGCGACGTCCACCGCGGGCAGCAGCACGAAACTCACCGGCCTACCCTAGACCGATCAAACGCGACATCGAACAGATGGCTTTCTCACCAGCCGTGCGCACTCACGCCCGGTCCTTGTTACTGCCCAGCAGCCAGTACAGCAGGCCTACCAGCAGCGCGATGAGCACCAGGACCAGCCAGGTCGGTGCCTGCAGCACGGCCAGCGCCGAGTATCCCAGCGAGGCCACCATCGCAACCACGGCGAGCAGGGCCACCGCCCGCACGCAGCCTGAGTTGGCTGACGGCATGCCGTATCTGCCCATCGGCTACATGGTCTCGATCCAATTGCGCAGCAGATGGGAACCGGCGTCGCCGGATTTCTCGGGATGGAACTGGGTGGCCCACAGCGGTCCATTCTCCACCGCGGCGACAAACGACTCACCGTGCTCGGCCCAGCTCACCAACGGGGTCACCAACAAACCGGAGCTCTCGAGCTCCCAACGGCGGGCAGCGTAGGAATGCACGAAATAGAAGCGGGTGTCCGCGTCGAGGCCGGCGAACAACCGCGAGCCCACCGGTGACACCACGGTGTTCCACCCCATGTGCGGCAGCACGTCGGCCTTGAGTCGCTCCACGGTCCCGGGCCACTCGTCGCAGCCCTCGGTCTGCACTCCGTGCTCGACGCCACGGCTGAACAACACCTGCATCCCCACGCAGATCCCGAGGACCGGACGGCCACCGGCCAGCCGGCGACCGATGATGCGGTCACCGCGCACCGTGCGCAGCCCGGTCATGCACGCGGCGAAGGCGCCGACCCCAGGCACCACCAACCCATCGGCGGTCAGCGCGGCGTCGACATCGGCGGTCACCGCCACCTGCGCCCCAGCGCGGCGCAGCGCCCGCTCGGCAGAACGCAGGTTCCCCGATCCGTAGTCCAGCACGACGACGCTCGTCATCCCCCCAGCTTCCCAGACGTCGCGTCTGGAGGCAGATTGCGGTAATCCGGGCCCGCATCGCTGCAGTCCGTCTCCAGAACGCTGTCGAGACGGGACAGTGGGACGATGGACAACAGATTTGGAGTGCGCACCGAGGACCTGATGCGGCACTTGGCGGATCTTGCCGCGCGCAGTTACGAGGGCGCCGAGTCGTGGCCGGACCGGCTGGCCGTGTACCGCCGGGCGGTCGAGTTGCTCGATCCGGTGGTCCGCGGTGTCCTCGCCGAGGCCGACACGACATTCCTGGAGAACACCGGCGAGATCAGCCGTCACAGCGTCGAGCAGGGCGACGGCAGCGTGGGCGAGCACTGGAAGCTTTCCTGGCCCCGGCAGCGGCAAGCCGTGTCTCGAGACGGAGGTCCGGTTGCGCCGGTCGAGGTGATCGCGTGGTTCCGGCGCAGCTTCAACCACGCCCATTTGCGCGGCTCGACCGCAGGGGACTGGCCGCTGCAAGTGATCAGCACCGACGATGCCGTGCGGCAGGAACCGATCGTGCGAGCCATCGTCGAGGCCGAGTTGCATCAGCGGATCTACGAAGGGCGATACCCGGTGATGCCCGTCGCCGTGACCAAATACGGCCTTCCCACCTGAGCTGACTAGGACGAGGCCACCGCTGCGGCCTTGCGTGCAGCGACCAGCACCGGGTCCCAGACCGGAGAGAACGGTGGCGCGTAACCGAGATCCAGGCTGGTCATCTCCTCGACTGTCATCTCGTTCCAAAGCGCGACGGCGCACACGTCGATCCGCTTACCCGAGCCTTCCCGGCCTACCAGCTGCGCGCCGAGCAATCGCCCGGTGCCGCGCTCGGCGATCATCTTGACGGTGATCGGGGTGGTGCCCGGGTAGTAGCCGGCTCGGGTGGTCGACTGCACCGTCACGCTCACCGGTTGGAACCCCGCGGCCCGCGCCTCGGTCTCCAGCAGCCCGGTGCGGCCGACCTCAAGGTCGCAGACCTTGCTGACCGCCGTGCCGACGATGCCGGGAAAGGTGGCGTAGCCACCGCCCAGGTTCGCACCGATCACCCGGCCGTGCTTGTTGGCGTGGGTGCCCAACGCGACGTGCACCCAGCGCTGCGAGACCCGGTGCAGCACTTCAACGCAGTCCCCACCGGCCCACACCCCATCATGGCCGGGCACTCTCATCTGCAGATCGGTCAGCACGCCGCCGTGCTCGCCCAGCGGCAGCCCGGCTGCCCCCGCCACCTCGGTGGCTGGGCGCACGCCCAGACCTAGTACGACGATGTCCGCGGGAAACGTTTCGCCCGGGGTCCCCACACCCGACACCCGGCCGTCCGAACCGACCTCGAAGCCGGTGACCGGGGTGTCGGTGAACACGGCGATCCCCATCCCCTGCATCGCCTCGCGAACCAAGGCGCCCATGTCCGGATCGAGGGTGGCCATCGGCTCCGCAGCCCGGTCCAACAGCGTGACCGCTAATCCGCGGCGAACCATCGCCTCGGCCATCTCGATACCGATGTAGCCGCCGCCGACCACGACTGCCTTACGCGGCCGCTCGGTCAACCCGGCCAGCAGGGCGGTACCGTCGTCGAGGGTCTGCACGCCATAGACGCCCGGTGCGTGCACACCGGGCAGGTCCGGGCGCACCGGCTCCGCGCCGGTGGCCAGCACCAGGTCGTCGAAACCGACCTGGTAGCTCTTACCACCGTCCAGTTCGGCCGCGGTCACCGTACGGGCGTCCATGTTGATGCCGGTGACCTCGGTGCGAACCCGCAAGTCGATGCCGTTGGCCCGGTGCTCGGCGGGGCTGCGGGCGATCAGCGCGTCGGCACCGTCGACGTCACCCGCCACCCAGTACGGGATGCCGCAGGCCGAGTAGGACACGTGGTGACCGCGCTCGAACGCCACCACGTCCAGCGTCTCGCGACCCGCACGCCGCAGCGCCTGCGAGGCCGCACTCATCCCGGTCGCGTCAGCTCCGACGACCACTACCCGTCTCGTCACGGCGATCACCCCACCGGCTGCACAATCCCGAAGTCAAGCTGTAGCACCCGAAGTCCTCCCGTGCTGGTTGCAGCTTCTCCCCAACGCACAACACCCAGCGCGATGCCGTGGAGGTGCCGCGGTGAGTCGCCGACCTCGGCGTCGTCCACCAGCCGCTCGCTGATCGCCAACCCCCGAGGATCCGCAGGTTCTCGCATTTCTCGACCGCAGCAACGAAGAAAGTTGCGTCGTGTACGTGGTGCACCGGTCAGCCCTTGCAGTCGCCGAGATGTTCCCTGTCCCTGTTGAAGGCCCCCTTGCTGCCGAGCAGCGCTGCAACCTGGCCGCTGATCTGGCCACCGTCGTCGAAGAAAAGCTGCCCGACTGAGACCAGTGAATGTGAAGCGCATATTCACAGCAGCCAGGCGAGGCCGCCGGCGGCGGCCAGTACAGCTCCAATCCCGAGCGAACCGGCCAGCAGCCGCGAGTTATGCCAGGTTGAGACCACACCGCCGAGCAAGAAACCCGCCAGGGCCAGCAGTCCGACACCAATCACAGCACGCCCTTGGTAGAGGGAACCCCACCAGCGCGCGGATCCAACTCGACCGCCGCACGCAATGCCCGGGCCAGCGCCTTGTACTGCGCCTCGGTGACGTGGTGCGGGTCGCGGCCGTGCAGCACCCGGATGTGCACGGCCAGCTGCGCGTGGCAGGCCAGCGTCTCGAAGACGTGCCGGTTGAGCACCGTGGGGTAATTGCCTCCCACGACGAAACCGGCCAGCACGTCTGGTTCTCCGGTGTGCACGCAGTAAGGGCGCCCGGACACGTCCACCGCCACGTGCGCCAGCGTTTCGTCCATCGGCACCCAGGCATCCCCGAAACGCCGGATACCCGACTTGTCCCCCAAGGCCTCGCGCAGCGCCTGCCCGAGCACGATGGCAACGTCCTCGACGGTGTGATGCGCGTCGATGTCGACGTCGCCGGTGGCCCGCACCACGAGGTTAAATGCCGCATGCTTGCCCAGTGAGGTGAGCATGTGGTCGAAGAACGCGACACCGGTGGTCACCTCGGTGGTTCCGGTGCCGTCGAGGTCGAGTTCGACGAGCACCGAGGATTCCTTGGTCACCCGCTCGATCCTGGCCGTGCGGCTCACGGTTCCTCCTGCGCTAGGACCGCCGCGCTCGCGGCCAGAAATGCATCGTTCTCCGCGGGAGTGCCCACGGTGACCCGCAGGTGACCCGCAATCCCAACGTCGCGGATCAGCACATCATGTTGCAAGTAGCGGCGCCACGCGGTGGCCGCATCGGCGAACCGCCCGAACAGCACGAAGTTGGCGTCCGACGGGACCACGTCGGCGCCCAGGTCGCGCAGCGCCGCGATCATGCGCTCCCGCTGCTGCGCCAATACCGCCACGGATTCCAAGGTGGCAGATCCGTGCCGCAGCGCGGCCCGGGCGGCTGTCTGGGTCAGCGCCGAGAGGTGGTAAGGCAGCCGCACCAGCAGCAGCGCATCCACCACCGCGGGCGCCGCAGCGAGGTAACCCAGCCGCCCGCCGGCGAAGGCGAACGCCTTGCTCATCGTCCGGCAGACCACCAGCTGGTCCGGGAACTGCTCGAGCAGCCCGGCGGCGCTGCGCGCGTTGCTGAACTCGCCGTAGGCCTCGTCGACCACCACGATGCCCGGCGCGGCTGCCAGCACGGCCGCCAGGTCGGCCGGTGGGATCGATTGCCCGGTGGGGTTGTTGGGGCTGGTAACGAACAGCACGTCGGGCCGGTGCTTCTCGATGGCGGCCACCGCGCGCTCAGGATCCAGGGAGAAGTCCACCCGCCGCGGCGTCGGAATCCATGCCGTGCGGGTGCCTGCGGAGATGATTGGGTGCATCGAGTAGGACGGGGTGAAGCCCAGCGCGCTGCGGCCTGGCCCGCCGAAGGCCTGCAGCAACTGCTGAATGATCTCATTGGAGCCGTTGGCGGCCCACATGTTCGCCATGGTCAGCGCCACCCCGGTGCGCCCAGCGAGGTAACCGGCCAGGTCGGTGCGCAGCGCAACGGCGTCCCGGTCGGGGTAACGGTGCAGGCCAGACGCTTCCTGTTGCACTGCGGCGGTGATGTCGGCGATCAGGGCGGGCGGCGGCGGGTAGGGGTTCTCATTGGTGTTCAACCGCACCGCCACGTCAAGTTGCGGCGCGCCGTACGGACTGTGTCCCCGAAGGTCGTCGCGCAGCGGCAGGTCGGCGAGTGTCACGCCACACCCAACCCCGTCGGACCCTTCCCGACATGGAGCCTTATCGGGGCTATCGAGGGTCCGATAGCCCCGATAAGGCTCCATGTCGGAGGGGCGCAGAGCTGTCATGGCGCGGTTCCACGGAACCGGGCCATGATCGCCTGACCATGCGCTGGCAAATCCTCGGCCTCGGCCAGCGCGACGACGTGGTCACCAACCTTCACCAGCGCATCCTCGTCATACTCGATGAGCTGCACGCCCCGCAGGAAGCTCTGCACGGACAGCCCCGACGAGTGCCGGGCGCAACCTCCGGTGGGCAGCACATGGTTGGAACCGGCGCAGTAGTCCCCCAGCGAGACCGGTGCATAGGCACCGACGAAGATCGCTCCGGCGTTACGCACCCGCCGGGCCAGCGCAGCCGCGCCAGCGGTCTGGATCTCCAGGTGCTCAGCCGCATAAGCGTCCACCACCGACAGCCCGGCGTCCACATCGGACACCAGGATGCAGCCCGACTGCCGGCCGGTCAGCGCAGTGCGGATTCGATCGGTGTGCTTGGTAGCCGGAACCTGCAGGTGAAGCTCCACGTCCACGGCGTCGGCCAGCGCCACCGAGTCGGTGACCAACACGCTGGCGGCCAGAGTGTCGTGCTCGGCCTGGGAGACCAGATCAGCGGCGACGTGGGCCGGGTCAGCAGTGTCGTCGGCCAGGATGGCGATCTCGGTGGGGCCAGCCTCGGCATCGATGCCCACCCAGCCGCGCAGGGCCCGCTTAGCTGCGGTGACGTAGACGTTGCCGGGGCCGGCGACCATGTCCACCGGATCCAGTGGCGCGCCGTCGGTATCGGTGCCGCCGTAGGCGAGCAGCGCGATAGCCTGCGCTCCCCCGGCCGCCCACACCTCATCGATACCGAGCAGCGCGGCTGCCGCGAGCAGAGTAGGGTGCGGTAGACCACCGTGGGCGGCCTGCGGCGGCGAACACATCACCAGCGACGTGACACCGGCGACCTGTGCAGGTACCACAGTCATCACCACAGTGGACGCTAAGACCGCCAACCCCCCTGGTGCGTAGAGCCCGACCCGTTCCACCGGCACCCACCGCTGCGTGACGGTGCCGCCGGGCACCACCTGGGTGACCGTCTCAGTGCGCTGCTGGTCGGCGTGCGCCTGGCGGACCCGGGAAATCGACTCTTCCAGGGCGGCCCGCACCGCCGGGTCAAGCTGCGCGAGCGCGGTGCGTAGCGCGTCGGCCGGCACCCGGATACCAGTCGGGCGCACCTTGTCGAAGCGTTCAGTGAATTCCAGGACCGCTGCCACGCCCCGGTCACGGACCGCCTCGATCAGTGGCGCGACCTGATCGGCCACCGCATCGACGTCCACTTCAGCCCGCGGCAGCAGCCCGCGCAGCGTTGCGGAAGCGGGAAGGTGACCACGCAGGTCGGTACGGCTAAGCATGCACTTCAGCCTAATGCGCCATGTCTCCGCCGCCGACGGGGTGCAGCCCAGTTAGGGTTCCCGAAATGTCTGTGCGTCAGGTCCTCGTGATCGCCGTGCTGGGGATGCTCGCGCTGGCCGTCCCGCTCTCGGCGAGCGCGGCACCGCCAGCCCCGTCTGAACCGGTGTCGGCGTACCGCGTGCAGGGACTCAACGACTCAGCCGCGCGCGCCGCAGTGCTGCACCAAGGCGTGGACGTGCTCGGCGGCGGGCGGGACTATCTGGAGATCCGGGCCACGTCCGGGCAAGCCGATCGATTGCGGGCGGGTGGGTTTCGGCTACTCCCGCTTCCGGCGCTACCGGCAGTGCCAGGTCTGGTGGCACCCGGCCAGTTCCCGATCGGATACCGCGGCTATCACACCTACGACAAGCTCACCGCCGAGCTGGGCGCGATCGCCGCAGCACGCCCCGATCAGGTTGCGGTATCCAGCTACGGCCGCTCCGCGGAGGGGCGTCCGCTACCGCTGGTGAAGATCAGCGACGCGGTCCGCACCGACCAGAACAAGCCCGAGGTGCTGTTCAGCTGCGCGCAGCACGCCCGCGAGCACCTCACCGTCGAGATGTGCCTGCACATCGTGCGACGGCTGGCGCAGGGCTACGGCACCGACCCGGCCATCACCGAGCTGGTGGAGTCCCGGGAGATCTGGGTGGTGCCCACGGCCAACCCGGACGGCACTGAATACGACATCTCCAGCGGCCTTTTCGCACTGTGGCGCAAGAACCGCCAACCCACCCAGGAGAACACCGAAATCGGCACCGACCCCAACCGGAACTGGGGTACCGAATGGGCCTGCTGCGGCGGTTCGAGCGCAAACCCCGGTAGCGACACCTACCACGGCACCGCGCCGTTTTCCGCTCCGGAGACGGCGCAGCTGCGGGACTGGGTGAACAGCCGGGTGCTCGGCGGCGGGCAGCAGATCACCGCGCACATCGACTTCCACAGCTATTCCGAGCTGGTGCTCTGGCCCTACGGTTTCACCACCGACGACACCGGCCCGGGCTTGAACGCCTCCGACGCGGCGACATTCCGGCGGCTGGGCGAGGCGATGGCCGCCACCAACGGCTACACCGCACAGCAGTCCAGCGACCTTTACATCACCGACGGCTCGGTGGGTGACTGGATGTGGGCGCAGCACGGCATCTGGTCGTACACCTTCGAGATGTACCCGACCAGCCAGGCGCAAGGCGGCTTCTACCCGCCGGAGACCGAGATCAAGCGCGAGGTGGAGCGCAACGACGAAGCGGTTGACCTACTGCTGGGTTACGCGGACTGCGTCCGGCGGATCACCGGGGAGCACTGCGGTCCTCAGCAGTAGCGCCCCGTGGTCGTAATCTCTCGGGGCGCCGCCACGGCACATCACGAGGAAGGACGATGCCCCAAGAGACGGCGCGTGAGCTGATCAATCGGACGCCGACCTATAAGTTCCGGTCAGCCGGGAAGCTCTGCACAGCCTGTGGCGCGATAGTCAGCAACGTGCGCGGTGACGACCAAGTGCACGAACAGTGGCACGAAGCCCTCGCGATGCTGCTGGGCGGCCAGCACTGACTCAGCTCCGCCCGTGGCGTCGTACCGCTGCACCGACAACGGTGTGGACTTTGGCAGCATAGGACCGTGGGCACCGGCGGCACGGCCATCGTTCTCGGTGGAGGCGGCGTGCTCGGCGCTGTACAGGTCGGGATGTTGCGCGCTTTAGAGGAAGCCGGTGTGCGACCCGACTTGGTGGTCGGCACCTCGATCGGGGCGCTCAACGGGGCGGTGCTCGCCGCGCTGCCACCCGACGAGGTCGCCGACCGGCTTGACGCGCTGTGGCGCTCACCCGACGCGCAGGCCTTGTTCGCGGGAGGGACAGTCCGCCGGCTGCGCGAGCTGGCTCGCAGCGGGGTGGCCGCGCACTCGTCGGCTCCGCTGCGCCGGGCGCTGACCGCCGTGCTGGGTGACCGGCGCATCGAGAACCTACCGGTGCGCTTTACGTGCTGCGCTGCACGAATCGAGGATGCCGCTGAGTACTGGTTCGACCATGGTCTCGTCGTCGATGCCGTGCTGGCTTCGGCCGCGGTGCCCGGTCTATTGCCGCCCGCGGTCGTCGACGGCCACCATTACCTCGACGGGGGGCTGGTCAACAGCATCCCGCTGGGCCGCGCCGTCGAGCTGGGCGCCAACCGGGTCTTCGTGCTGCACGTCGGGCGCGTCGACCAGCCGTTGCGACCGCCGCGGCGGCCTTGGGAGGTGGCCCTAGTGGCCTTCGAGATCGCTCGCCGGCACCGTTACGCCCGCGATCTGGCTTCGGTCGGCGATGGCGTTGAGGTGCACGTGCTGCCGGCCGGCGAGGCCGCGCCGCGCTGGGACAGCCGGGCGGCGCTGCGCTACCGCGACGCCGCCGCGGCCGGCAACCGGATCACCGCCGCGCACCGGGCGTCGGCGGAGTACCTCCGGGACCGTCTGGGCACCGGGGGTCGGCGGTGAACCTCCCATCGCGGTGGGTCCGCCGGATGGTGCTGGCCCCCGCCATGGTGCTGCTCACCGTCATAGTGCTCACCACGCTGCCGATGTGGATGCTGCTGGCCGCCGCGCTGTCGCCGTTCCTGCCGGGCCGGCTGCGCGCGCTGCGGGTGCTGTGGGTGATCGTAGTCGCGTTGGTGCTGGAAAGTGTGGCGCTGGTGGCGTTGCTGGGGCTCTGGCTTGCCGCCGGGTTCGGGCTGGCCATTTGCACGCCACCGTTCCAATACTTGCACTACCAGCTCGTGGGTTGGTACCTGCAGGTGCTCTATCGCGAGGCGGCTCGGGTGCTGCGGCTGCGGGTGGACATCGAAGGCCCTGGCCCCGATGACTACCCCGACCGGCCGTTGCTCGTCTTCTGCCGCCACGCCGGACCCGGCGACTCGTTCCTGCTCGTCCACGCACTGGTCAACTGGTACGCACGGGAACCGCGGATCGTGCTGTCCGAGGCGTTGCAATGGGACCCGGGGCTTGACGTGGTGCTCAACCGGCTGCCCAACCGGTTCCTGCCCGCCGGGGGTGGTGAGCAGCTGCAACAGCGGATCGGCGAACTCGCGACCGCCCTCGACCACAACGACGCATTCGTGATTTTTCCCGAGGGCGGCAACTTCACCGAACGCCGCCGGCTCGCCGGCATTGCCCGATTGCGAGCACGGGGACTCGAAGACATGGCGCGCAGGTCCGAGGAGATGCGCCATGTGCTGCCACCGCGCCCCGGCGGAGTCGCGGCCGCACTGGCCGCTGCCCCCGATGCCGACGTGGTGTGGGTGGCCCACGCTGGGCTTGACCACCTATACACCATGGTCGACATCTGGAGGGAACTGCCGCTCGACAGCACCGTGCGGATGCGCTGGTGGCGGGTGCCGGCCGCGGAGGTACCGCGTGGCGAGGACGCCCAAGTGGAATGGCTCTACCACTGGTGGAAGCGCATCGACGACTGGGTGGATGACACCCGGCGCTCACCCTGAGCCCCCGGTTCGTAGGCTCGCCATTCGGTGCCGAATGGCGATCGGCGATGCGCACGGAAGCGCGATTCGGCTCTGAATGGCGCCTAAAAGGGACGCCTACAGGTCGAGACCGAGGTCTAAGGCCGAGGCGGAGTGGGTGAGCGCACCGACCGCGAGGTAGCGCACCCCGGTTGCGGCATAGGCCGAAGCGACGTCCAGGGTAAGGCGGCCCGAGGCCTCCAGCTCGGTGTCCGAGCCTTCGGCGCGGCGCACCGCCTCGGCGCACTGCGCGACCGTCATGTTGTCCAGCAGCACCAGCGCCACCTTGGCGGCCAGCGCCTCGTCCAGCTCGTCGAGGGTGCCGACCTCCACTTCGCACGGCAGCTGCGGGGCGGCCGCCCTGACCGCAGCGATCGCCGCGGTCACCGAACCAGCGGCCGCCACGTGGTTGTCCTTGATCAGCACAGCGTCCCCGAGTCCCATCCGGTGGTTGACACCGCCGCCGCACCGCACCGCGTACTTCTGCAACGCTCGCAGTCCCGGAAGCGTCTTGCGGGAGTCCCGGATCGCTGTGCCGGTGCCGGCTACCGCAGCTACCCAGGCCGCAGTGGCGGTAGCCACTCCGGACAGGTGGCATAGCAGGTTGAGCGCGGTGCGCTCGGCGGTGAGCAGCCCGGCCATCGGCGCGCGCAGGGCCAGGGCGACATCCCCAGCGGCCAGCCGGTCGGCGTCCTGGCGCCGGGCTGGGATCTCATACTCACCGGCTCCAAGCACCGCGTCGAGCACGGCGAGGAACACCGGCAACCCGGCCAGCGTGCCGGGGCTGCGCGGTGACACGGTGGCTGTCGCGACAACGCCGGGGGGCACGCAGGCCGCGGTGGTGGCGTCCGGGCCATAACGCAGGTCCTCCGCCAACGCGGTGCTGACGACCCGGTGGACGTCGTCGAGATCCATCCCCGTGGAACCCAGCTCCAGCGTCACGCCACCCCTCCCACCAGCATCGGCTGGGTGACCGCTGGAACGCCGGCGGCGTCGAGCTCCACAGTGAGGCTGCGTCGCCAGCACGCCGCGGGGCGCGGATGATCGGTGCGAACGTGGCAGCCCCGAGTCTCGGTGCGCGCGGTCGCGGCGGCCAGCAGCGCAGCCGCGGCCAGCGTGAGCTCGGCGTCCTCAGCGTCACGGCCTGTTCGCACCGGCCGCAACGTGGTGGTGCCAGCAACCTCCGAGGCTGCAGCCAGTCCGGCGGCGTCTCGCCCGATGCCGGCGTGCGCGCTCATCGCTCGCTGCACCGCATCACGGTCGGCCACCAGGCGCACCTCGCACGGCGACAGCGGTGGACCCGGTCGTGGGGATATCACAAGGTCAGCGGCCACCGCTTCGGCAGCCCTGGATCCCATCACCAGTCCCTCCAGCAAGCTGTTGGAAGCCAGCCGGTTCGCGCCGTGCAGACCGGTCCGAGCCACCTCCCCGACGGCGTAGAGCCCGGGCACAGTGGTCCGGCCGCGGGTGTCGGTGGCTACGCCACCGCAGTGGTAGTGCGCGGCCGGCACCACTGGAATCGGGATCCGGCTGGGATCCACACCGATCGCTGTACACGCCGCATGCACCGTCGGAAATCGGCGGCGAAACTCCGCGTCGCCGAGGTGGGTGGCATCCAGCAGCACGTGATCAGTACCCGTCGTGGCCATCCGGCTGGTGATCGTCGCGGCCACCACGTCCCTCGGCGCGAGGGCACCCAGGGGGTGCACGCCGGTCATCACCGGGGCGCCAGTGGCGTCCACCAACACCGCCCCCGCGCCGCGGATCGCCTCGGTGACCAGCGGCTGACGGCCCCGCCAGCCCGCGCCGAGGTGCAGCGCCGTCGGGTGGAACTGCACGAATTCCAGATCGGCGGCCAACGCCCCGGCCCGCAGCGCCAGCGCCAACCCGTCGCCGGTGGCGACGTCGGGGTTGGTGCTGACGGCATAGACCTGGCCGAGCCCTCCAGTGGCCAGCAACACGGCGCGGGCGCGCAGCAGTCCGGCACCGTCGCTGTGGCCGTTACCGCTGAGCAGCGCCAGCCCAGCCACCCGGCCGGTCTCATCACGCAGCACCTCGGTGACCGACTGATCCTCCAACAGCGGCAACTGCCCACCACGGACGGCGCGGGCCAGGGCCCGCTCGATCTCCGCGCCAGTGGCGTCACCACCCGCGTGGATCACCCGGAAGGTCCGATGCCCACCCTCGCGGGTGCGCGCCAGATCGTTGAACTCGTCAGGGCCGTCACTGTCAAAGACGGCGCCGCGGGCGCGCAGCGCGCTGACCGCGGCTGGACCGGCGGCCAGAATCACCCGGGCGGCGACCTCGTCGCACAGCCCAGCGCCGGCAGCCAGGGTGTCGGCCACATGCGCGTCCACACTGTCGCCGGTGCCCGGCACTACCACCGCGACGCCGCCCTGCGCCCATCGAGTGTTGCCGTCCTCGACCGCGGCCTTGGTCACGACTACCACCCGCAGGCCGAGCTCGGCGGCGCGCAGCGCGGCGGTCAACCCGGCGACGCCGGTACCGATCACGGCCAGGTCCGCGGTCGCGTCCCAGGCGGTCATGCAGTGTCCCGCCTCGGCGGGACACTGCATTGATGGTGCCTCCGCGGGACTGAGTGCATCGGCGTCACTCGCCACCGCTCGGCCGGCCGATTTCGATCATGCGCTGTACCGCGCCGCGGGCTCGCTCGGCGATCTCGACAGGAACGTGCACCACGTCGGTGCCCTCGCGCAGCGAGCGCAGCAGCGCTGCCGGGGTGATCATCTTCATGTACCGGCAGGAGGCCCGGTCGTTCACCGCGCGGAAGTCGACCTCGGGCGCCGCCCGCCGCAACTGATGCAGCATGCCGACCTCGGTGGCAACCAACACCTCGTGCGAACCGGTCGCCCGGGCGGCATCAAGCATCCCACCGGTGGACAGGATGCGGACCCGCTCGGGGGGTACCGCCCCCGCGCCTGCGAGGTACAGGGCACTGGTGGCACAGCCACATTCCGGATGGATGTACAGCTCGGCGTCAGGTGCGGCGGCCGCCTTCGCGGCCAGCTCGGAGCCGTTGATCCCGGCGTGCACGTGGCACTCCCCGGCCCAGATATGCAGGTTCGCGCGGCCGGTCACGCGCTGGACGTGGGCGCCGAGGAACTGATCGGGCAAGAACAGCACTGGTCGGTCAACCGAAATCGACTCCACCACCTCGACAGCGTTCGACGAGGTGCAGCAGATGTCGGTCTGGGCCTTCACCTCGGCGGTGGTGTTCACATAGGACACCACGACCGCACCGGGATGCTCGCTTCGCCAGGCCCGCAACTGTTCGGCGTCGATGGAGTCGGCCAGTGAGCAACCGGCCCGCGCATCCGGGATGAGCACCGTCTTGTCCGGTGCGAGGATCTTGGCGGTTTCGGCCATGAAGTGCACGCCGCAGAACACGATGGTGCTCGCTGCCGAGTCCGCCGCGAGGCGAGACAGCGCCAGCGAATCCCCGACATGATCGGCGACGTCCTGGATCTCGGGTACCTGGTAGTTGTGCGCGAGCAACACCGCATCGCGCTGCCGAGCGAGCTCGCGCACCTCCTCTGACCAGGCCGCCAGATCGGGCACCGGCCCCGGATGACCGGCGTGGGTCCGCTGCGCTACGGGAATAGCGGCCATGTCGCCTCCTTCGCTAGCACCCGCGCTGACCCTGGCCCGAGTTTTCGCCTTACAATCGAAAACATGAATGATAACAGCGTTGGGCTCGCGGTGCACGAAGTTCTCGCGGCGGTACTGCAGGTTCGCGACGATCAGCTGCAGGTACTGCTGTGGCAACGCGGCATCGAACCCGACATGGGGCGGTGGGCGCTGCCGGGTGGCCGGCTCGGCGACAGCGAGGACGTGCAGGCCTCGGTGCTGCGTCAGCTCGCCGAGAAGGTCGACGTGCGCGAGGTGGCGCATGTGGAGCAGTTGGAAGTCTTCAGCGCGCCGGACCGGATGCCGCAACGGCGTACCGTGGCCACCGCGTTTCTTGGCCTGGTGCCTTGCCTAGCCGATCCCGCGCTACCGCCCGACACGGCATGGCATCCGGTGGTGGATGTGCTGCGGGGATCAACCAGCACCGCTTTCGACCACGGCCCGATTGTGCATCGGGCCCGGGATCGGCTGCGCGCCAAGCTGTCTTACACCAATCTCGGGTTCGCGCTGGCACCACCCGAGTTCACCGTGTCCCGGCTGCGCGAGCTCTACTCAGCGGCGCTGGGTCACCGGGTATCGGCGACCAACCTGCAGCGGGTGCTGGCCCGCCGCGGGGTCCTGGTCTCCACCGGTGACACCGCCGCACCCGGACCATCAGGAGGGCGGCCCGCGGCGCTGTACCGCTTCGCCGAGTGCGGCATGCGGGTCACCGACCCCTTCGCGGTGCTGCGACCGCCCCCAGGGGAACCGATCCATTCAGCAGATTCGCACGCGGCATCGTAACGTTATCGTGTGGCCGAGACCGTCCCGTTGTTCCCGCTGGGCACTGTGCTGCTGCCGGGTGCATCGCTGCCGCTGCACATCTTCGAACCGCGGTATCGCCAGTTGACCGTCGATCTGGTGACGGGAGCGGTACCCGGCCGCAGCTTCGGGGTGATTGCGGTCAAGCAGGGTTTTGATACTGCGGAGGAGACGACGCACGACATCGGATGCACCGCGGTGCTCAGAGAGGCCCGCCGGTTGCCCGATGGCCGCTTCGACATCGTCACCCGCGGCGAGAAGCGGTTCCGGCTGCTCGACATCGACGAGACGTCGGCACCATATCTGGTCGGCAGTGTCGAGTGGGTGCCTGATGACGACCCACCAGACGACGACTTGATGCTGCTGCCGATGCTGTCGCGGGCGGCTCGAGAAGCCCACCGGTGGTACTGCTCCGCAGCGTGGCAGCACGGGGACTGGGACGAGCCTGCCGCGGATGTCGACGCTGCAGCGCTGCCACATCTGCTGGCCGCGGACTGCCTGCTCACCCTGGAGGACCGGCAGACTTTGCTCGAGGAATGTGACCCGGCCGATCGGCTGCGCCTGGTGCGCGCTCTGCTGGTCCGGGAGGCAGCGTTCCTGCGCGCGCTACGCGCAGTGCCGGTCCCGCTCAACCAGTTCGCCGTGCAAACCAGCCGCAACTGACCTCGTGCGTAACGGTGTTATAGCACTCAATCGCACTCACGACCCAGGTCATCGCTACGGTGCCAGGCTGTCGTCACACAGTAGGCGATGGCGGCACCGAAGGGCTGTGCGACGACCACCCAGCTTGATTCGAGCACCGGTGCCCGCAGGAACGCCGCCCCGGTGGCTGCCACATCGGGATAGCGTGCGTCGGCCAGCGACAGCCCGAGATTCATCGCGAGCCACGCCGAGATCAGTGAACCGAGTACCGCGGCTACTAACACCACCGGGCCGCGCCGCTGGCGCAGCAGCCAGACCGCCGCGCCGGTCAGCACCCCCGCTGCCAGTCCCAACAGCATGAAGGTCGCCATGTCGTCGAAGCGGTGTTCGCTCTGCCCTACTAAAGGCAGCACGCCGCCAGGCCCGGCAGCAGCGGCGGACAACACGACGAACTCCGGTGGCGCGAGCCGTGACCACAGCCAACCCAGCGGCAGGCCCCACACCGCCACTGCGGACAGCACGCCGAGCGCAGGCAGCAGGTCGCCCCGGAGCATCACACCGGGCCGAGACGGTGACGACTCGGGAGCCTGCTGGACTGCCGCGCTCATCCCGACCCCGGGTGAGCGCCGTGCGCGCTGCACCGGGCCGACCAGCCCGCCGGAGTCACTTGCACCACCATCCGGCGCGCGCACTGCGGGCAGTACCGCGGTGGATCCAGTTCGCGGCGGCGGACGCAACCGAGGTGCTTCCCCTCGTCTACCGTGCGTCCACAGGCGTCGCAGAAGCTCACAACGTCTGACCCAATGCCTTAATCGGCATGCGTAGTGCGGTGAGCATCTCCAGATCCGCCTGTGCGGGCCGTCCGAGATTGGTCAGGTAGTTGCCCACGATGATCGCGTTGATGCCACCGAGCATGCCCCGCTCGGCGCCCAGATCGCCCAAGGTGAGTTCACGGCCACCGGCGAAGCGCAACACCGTATGGGGCAATGCGAGCCGGAACGCCGCGACGGTCCGCAGCGCCTCGGCGCCTTCCACCACGTCATAGGTCTCATATGGGGTGCCGGGCTGCGGGATCAGAAAGTTCATCGGTACCTCATCGGGCGCCAGCGAGGCGAGTTGCGCGGCGAACTCGGCGCGCTGCGCCACCGTCTCCCCCAGGCCGATGATGCCGCCGCAGCAGACCTCCATCCCCGCGTCGCGCACCATCTGCAGTGTCTCGAAGCGCTCCTGCCAGGTGTGCGTGGTGACCACGGTCGGGAAATACGAGCGGGCGGTCTCCAGGTTGTGGTTGTAGCGGTGCACCCCGATCGCGGCCAGCTCGTTCACCTGTTCCTGTGTGAGCATTCCCAGCGAGCAGGCAATGTTGATGCTCGCGGTCTCCGGTTCGGCACGGATCGCCTCGATGCCAGCTTGCACCTGCGACATCAGCCGATGGTCCGGCCCGCGCACCGCGGCGACGATGCAGAACTCGGTGGCCCCGGCGGCCGCGGTCTGCTTGGCGGCCTCAACCAGCCCGGGGATGTCCAGCCACACCGCCCGCACCGGTGAGTTGAACTGACCGGACTGCGAGCAGAAGTGGCAGTCCTCCGGGCAGCCGCCGGTCTTGACGCTGACGATGCCCTCGACCTCGACCTCAGGCCCACACCAGCGCATCCGCACCTGGTGCGCCAGCCCGAGCAGCTCCTCCAACCGGTCGTCGCCCAGCTCCAGGACGGCGAGGACCTGCTGTTCCGACAGTCCTTCGCCGCGCTCGAGCACCTGCTTGCGAGCGACAGAAAGCACGTCGGCCTGCGGGCAGGTTCCCTGCTCGACCGAGGCGGTCACGGTCACTCCTCTCGACAGCGGTGCTACCAGGCCAGTCTGCCGCACCACTCCCGTGCCGGAGTGTCGTGCTCGCTTGTCCGCTGTGTCGTGCCGCTGTGCCCGCTGAATTACGGCTCAGTCCCGATGCGTCGTGGCTTCATCAGCTGATGTCTCCCTCTGGGAGGCACCAGGTCGACCTGCTCGGTGAGATCACATGTGCCTGCCCTCCGAGTCGGGATCGTCGACGGGTCCAGGCCCCAGTAAGACCCTGGCCATCCGCAGTGAAGTAGACGAATAGCGCATCGACCAGTACTGCCTAGTGCGGTGTCACTCGACCAACCACCTTTCATCCTGGCCGAAGACCTGCCATGGACGCTAGACCTCACGACAGAGCGGTTAGTCACCGGAACAGCATCACGACGTGCTGAATTAGGCCTGGGTATGCCTGCCATCGAGCGCGCCAGGAACCTTGCTAGCGAGGCGCTGGAGGGTGGGCAGCAATTGCGCCAAGACGCCCTGCTAGCAATCTGGAACGAAGCCGGACTGCTCGCGGTGAAGCAGCGCAGCTACCATTTGATCTGGCTCTGGCGCAGACCGGAACACTCTGTGACAGGCCGTACGAGACGTCGAGCAATGCATCGTGCTGGTCGACGAGTGGGTAGCCCACCCAAGACGCCCAGAGCGCGAGGAGGCACTTAGCGAGTGGGCGCTGCGCTACTTTCAAAGCCACGGATCGGCCACGGTCAAAGATTTCGTGTGGTGGACGACGCTCATGGCGGCCGATGTCAAGGCTGGGCTCGCCATCGCAGATCCCCGATCGAACGCATCGGGGCTGACGGCGTCGAGTATTTCATGCATCCTGAGGCAAAGCCCATCATCGCCGACGGCGAGGTAGTCGACACCTGGAAGCGAACCGGTCGCGGCTCCAAGCAACCGTTGCAACCATACCGTTCACCTCATTTTCGCGCCAGTTCAACGCGGTCCCACGGCTGTACGACGTCCTTCCGTAGGTGGGACGCTTCTGCTCGATGTCACCGAATCAGCGGGCGGGTGCCACCGCCTCGATGTTGGCGACGGCGAAGTCGCGTTGCGCATTACGGAGGTGACACCAAGAATCAAGCCATTTGCCATAGAGCTGTTGTGGCCGAATTTCTCGGGTGCTGCGGTTACCGTTCTTGTCGCGGTAGACGATGAGCACGTCGTTGTGGTGCTCCACAGCGTCGGACAACAACTCGAGTTCGGCGGCATCGAGGCGACCGTTGAGCTGTGCCAGTCTTTGGAAGCTGCTTGAGTCTGCAGAAACCTCCAAGGTGTCGCCATGCGGGTCGGCAGCCAACCGCCGGGCCAGCTCGGGGGCCGACAGCGCAGAGCGCGGTGTCGTGTTGATCGGGTGATCGAGTGTCGGCGCCTCATGATCATGGCGTGCTTCGACGATCACCGTGCCTTGGGAATCCTCGGCCATCGGGGACAGCCCGACCTCGCGCAACCGTGCCAGGACCTCGTCGAGGTCTTGCGGGCTGGACAGGACGGTAGGGGCGAGTCGGCTAAAATGCAGCTTATTGAGAGATCGGGTGTGCAAGATCTCGGTGATCAAGGTGTCTTCGGCGATGACGCAGGAGCGCATGCCACGCACCCGAATCTGGCCGTGCCGACGGGAGGCGTCGGTGATCAGATATTGCAGTGGCTGGGGAACCGGTCGGCCCGAGAGAGTGGTCAGCTCGGTGAGCAGATCCTGGGCGGTCCGCCCGGCGTCGAGCGCGGCGCGGACGCTGGCTGGAGTGAACCGCCAGGTTCCAGCGGCCCCGAGGGTTTCAGCGACGGCTGAGTCTTTCAACAGCCGCGACACGGCCGCACTCGGCTGGCCGGAGACCACCGCGGTGAGGTCCGACTGCAGGATCACAGTGCAGGGCGCTTCGGGCAGCAGTGCGGCGCATCGCTGGGCCAGCTCCGCCACCACATCGTGCGGCGCGGTCCCGGTCACGGCCAGCAGGTGCTCCCCGAGTTCGGACACCACATCGGTGGCGATCGCCCCGAGCAGCTCGGCTTCGCGGACGGCTGCGGTCACCTTGTCGCCACGCTGCGCAGCGTCGTAGCCGTGCAACGGGAAGAACCAGTCGATCTCCTCCCCCGCCGCGCGCACTGGCGCGCCCGAACGGGCAGCATTCAGCAGAGCACGCCGCAGCAGCCCAGCGGCCGACGCCAGCGGCAAGGGCGACGGAAGTTCCCGGTCACCCGATGTCTCCCGGCTGGTTGGTGCATGCTCGAGCGAGAACCACGCGTGGACCAACACCGCCCACCGCCGGCCCGGATCGGCGGCGCGCCATCCCGCATAGGAGTGCGTCGGGGCGTATCCCACGTCGGCTCGACCCAGCAGGCCCGCGGCGTATGCGAGGTCGATCCACAGCAGGAGAACGTTCTCGGGGACCGACAGCCGCTTGGCCAGCCGAGCTCGTTCTCGAGGCCCCACACCACCTTTCTTGAGCGCCGCGATCGGCGTCACACGAGCCTCGTCGAGCAGGATGGTCACCTCGCGAAGTGCCTCCTGGGCGGCGGCCTGGGCGGCCCGGCGAACCGCTGCCTCGTCGGGGCGGACCGGCGGGATCGCCGGTTGCCCGGTCAGCGTGAGCTCGCGTTCGGCCAACCAGCAGGCGACCGCCACCTCCCTGGGCAGTTCAGGGTGATGGTTGACGGGCAGCAGCAGGCCGGTCGCGATCAACAGCGCGGTGGGATCGGCTGCCCCGCGCGGCGGAAAGCGGCCGAACCCCGAGTACGAGTAGTAGCAGTCATCAGCGCCATGCCTGAGTTCGGCGAGCCGGTCCTTGGCGGGTTTCGGCAGCTCACCGAGCTTCTTTGCCAGCAAGGGCAGATCCGCCATCAGCTCGGCTAGCCGTGCCGCCAGTTCAGGCTTGCGCAGCCCATCAGTCGCGACACCGAACGCACCGACCGCTGCCCGCAGGTCATCGACGAGCACCGATCCTGCGATCTTCACCACCGGCCGGCCACCACCGATCTCTGCAGCCCAGTGCGCCTTCAGCCGCTCCGGCAGGCACAGCACCCCGCCACCGTCCCAGGCCAGTCCCCGCTCGCACAGCTCGGCCACCCCAGCGCGTATCGCCTGCTCCGAGGCGCCTAGCAATCGCGCCAGATTTGGCATCGTCGCGGACGCCCCAAGGGCGACGACGGCCTGCCCGAGGATGACCATGTCCCGGTTCACCGTGCGCAACACGGTGACCAGCGAATCCGCCCCACCCAGTCGTTGTGCGAGCTGACCGAAGCCACGCGGAACCGGCTGCACCCGGACATCTGGACGCGCTTGGAGTACCGCTGTCAACGACGCCTCATCCAAGCCGGACAGGTAGTCGGAAAATGATCTTGCGCTCACGCCTATCATTGTGCCGCCGGCTCACTCATGGGTCCGGGCTGGTGCAGTGGATTGTCAGTTCCCACCGTGATCGTCGTTTGGGAAGGATCACCGCGCAGCACGCGGCTAGTTCTTACCAAACGACAGTCATGAGCGATCCGTTAGCCGCTGGAAGGTCACGTCGTCTGGGGGGAACTCCCGACGAGGTAGCGAAACGTGTTGTCCAACCGGTAGCCGCCGCTCGGTGTCCGGTAGCCGGCCAGCCCCTCCAGCACCGCCCGGCGCACGGTGGCGGGGTCCGCGACGCGTAGCGCTCGCCGCCCGAGGCCGGAACCGAGGAGCTCACGCAGCAACATGCCCTCGTCGGGATACCGGAACGGGCAAACGACCTCACCGACGTCGGTCACGGTAAGCCCAGCCAACGTAGCCAACCGCTCGAGCCGGCCATCAGCCGACAGCGGTGGGGGCTGCATGCCCTGACCGCGGCCGGCGGGACGGGGCAGCAAGCCGGACAGGGCACGCCCGAAGGCGCGGATGTCACAGTCCTCTTCCCTGCCCCAGACCGTGACCGCCACCGGGGCGCCAGGGCGCGCAACACGGGCGGCCTCGCGCAGCGCCGTCAGCGGGTTCGTGACGTGCATGATCGATTGCACGCAGATCACGACGTCGAACCTGGCGGCCGGGTAGGGCAGCGCCAGGATGTCACCGACCTCAAAAATACCCTCGGGCACCAGCGCAGCAGCCTGCGCGATCTGCCCGGCGTCCTGGTCGATCCCGGTGACCTGCGCGCCACGGTCCGCGGCGATCCGGCAC
>DASQVB010000210.1:0-7240 GCA_035640975.1 Pseudonocardiaceae bacterium | reverse complement strand
GATACAGCGCGCGCTTACCGAACCGAGCAATGCCGTGGCAACGCGGCCCCGACCGCGGGAGCCCACCACGAGAAGGTCGGCGTCGGAGCTGGCGCGGAGGACTAGGTCGGCCTCGTCAGGTCCGCGGTCGAGGTGGATGTCTACATCAGCCACGGTCCCGGCGACCAGCCGGTGGACGATCTCGGTGAAGCGGCGGCGCGCGATGTCCTCAAGCTCGGTCCCCGAAGGGACCTCGACGTTGTGGCGAGCAGCTATCGCCTCGTCCCACACGTCCCGAAACTGCCACACCCACACCACTCGTAACGCACCGGAGTGCTGCCGCGTGATCTGGGCCGCCCAGCGAACGGCTGTTGCGGCTTCATCCGAGCCGTCATATCCGGCCACCACGAGCGCGATGCCAGGAGGTTCGCCTTGACGTGTCACGGTGTGCCGGTCCTCCACTTGGCCCCTTGCCGTGGTCTCAGAGGGCTCAGGCGCGTCTGCCATTCGGGCGTCTCCCCATCAGTGGGCCCTGGCCGTGCGGGGCCGATTGCGCTGTGTTCACTAGCTCATGGGGCTGCGGCGGCAGGTCAGCAGGCCAAGCGTGACGCCGCTTCCGCGAGTTCGATTATCACCCATGTCCCCCACCAGCGGCCTTCAACCCCACGGCTTAGCCCGGCTCGACACCGAGGGTGGCGCGTACCAGGCCGGCGATGGCCGCTTCCTTCCGGCTGTGCAACCACCGTGGTCCGGAAAGCGGCGCGGCGGCACTGATGTCAGTGTCGGAGTCCGGCACCACGGAGGCATTGAACGCGGGGCGACCGGGAGTCTGAGCAAGCCCAGCGGATCCTCGGTTGGCCGACGCAGCCCGGCTGTGTACTCCCTGACGCCGCCACTGAACACCAGCAGGTCCAGCCCGCCAAGCGCCGCGGTCATAGCGGTGATGCTACCGCGCAGCCGGTACAGCCACACCTCGATGGCCAGCACCGCGTTGGGGCGGCCTGCCTGCTCGGCGCCGAGCACGTCGCGCAGGTCGGCCAAGCCGGCGAGTCCCAGCAGCCCGAAATGGTGGTCGCACAGCGCGGCGCCAGGTTCAAGGTGTGCCACGACCGTGCGCGGTCTGGCGCCGGTCGAACTGACCAGTTCTGTCACCCGGCGCGCGGCCCACTCGTGGGCCCAGTCCGTGAAAACCGTAGCGGCGCACCCCGAACTCAGCGCGCCAGCGGCGCGGTACTGCATACGCTAACGCAGTCGAGGACCGCCGGCCCACCAAACGCCGACGAAGACGCCAGGCTATCCGCCTCGTCCACAAACGCCTAACTTCATCAACATGGTCGGGGAGCCTAGAACGCAAGCCAAGTGCTGTTGGGAGTGCTGATGTTCGCGGGGGAGTGGTCGCGGTGACGGTGTGGGCAGCGCTCGCGGCTGCAGGGCCGGGGGTGCCACCTGCCGTCCAGGAGTATTTGCTGCAGGCTCGGCAGATGCAGGCGCTGTCTTTCGTGGTGCACATTCCGCTGGTCACCTTTGGGATCGCGTTCCCGGCGATGATCCTGTATGTGGAGTGGTGTTACCTGCGTACCGGGGATGCGCTGTACCGGACGTTGGCCCGGCGCTGGTCCAAGATCATGGTGGCGCTGTTCGCGGTCGGGGTGGTTACCGGCACGATTCTGAGCTTCGAGATGGGGCTGCTGTGGCCGGGCTTCATGGCCACGTTCGGCTCGGTGTTCGGTCTCGGGTTCGCCATTGAGGGGTTCTCGTTTTTCGCCGAGGCTATCTTCATCGGTGTCTATGTCTATGGCTGGGACCGGCTGTCCCCGCGGGCCCACTTCGCCAGCGGCCTGCCGATCGTGCTCGCCGGGTTCACCGGGTCGCTGACGGTGATCTCGGTGAACGGCTGGATGCAGAATCCCTCAGGGTTCACCCTGCGCGACGGCCAGGTGGTTGATGTGCGCCCGTTCGAGGCGCTGTTCGTTAACTCCTACTTCTGGCGCGAGCTGGTGCACATGTACCTGGCGGCTTACATCGTGGTCGGGTTCCTGCTGGCCGGCGCGTACGCGGTGGGCCGGTTGCGCGGGCGGTGGGGCCGCTACGAGCGTATTGCGCTGGCTGTCCCGCTGACCGCCGCCGCGCTGGCTGCGATCGTGCAGATACCTGTCGGTGACTGGGCCGCCCGCCAGGTCGCCGAGGTCCAGCCGGTCAAGCTGGCCGCGATCGAAGGGCTAGGACGCACCACCGACGGAGCCCCGCTGCACGTGCTGGGCTGGTACACCGACGGCGAGATCCGCTACGGCATCGCGATCCCCCGGCTGCTGGCGCTGATCGCCTATCACGATCCGGACGCGACCGTACAAGGCCTGGATGCTGTGCCGCCCGATGAGCGCCCGCCGGTCAATGTCGTGCGAGTGGCTTTCCAGCTCATGGTCGGCATCGGGTTGCTGCTTGCTCTGCTCGGGCTGGTCTACCTCGTGGTGCGGGTGCGTCGACGACGGCTGCCCGAGTCACGCTGGTTTTACCGAGCCGTGGCGGTGGCCGGGCCGGCGTCGGTGGTCGCGCTGCTTGGTGGCTGGATAACGACCGAGGTCGGCCGCCAGCCCTGGGTGGTGTACCGGGTGATGCGCACCGAGGAGGCGGTGACTGGGGCCGGCGGGATTCCGGTCGGATATGCCACCTTGGCGCTGGTATACGCCGGTCTGGCTGTCGCCGTGATCTGGATCCTGCGTCGGTTGGCCGCCACGCCGCTGGAGCTGCCCGATGCCGCCGAGGTGCCGACGGAAGGCGGGGGTCGGCGATGAGCCTTGCCGAGTTGCCGCTGGTGTTCGCGCTGGTTGGGATGGCGCTTTACACCGTGCTTGCTGGCGCGGACTTCGGCGCCGGATTCTGGGAGCTCACGGCCGGACAGGGACCTGATGCGACGCGGTTGCGCGAGCATGCCTACCACGTGATCGGTCCCGTCTGGGAGGCCAACCACGTCTGGCTGGTGTTCGTGCTCACCGTGGTGTGGACGGCCTATCCGCTGGCCTTCGCCTCGATCGCGTCGACCCTGACCGTGCCGCTGTTCGTTGCCGCGGTCGGGATCATCTTGCGCGGCGTGGCTTACGCGCTGCACTCGGGCACCTCCGCGCCGTGGGAGCGGCGCGTGATCGACACCATGTTTTCGTTCTCGTCGATCCTGACCCCGTTCGCGCTCGGCGCCGCGGTCGGCGGGATCGCCTCGCAGCGGGTTCCGGTGGGCAATGCCGCAGGTGACCTCCTTACCAGCTGGCTCAACCCCACTTCGCTGCTCATCGGGGTGCTCGCCGTCGCTGTCGGGGCGTACCTGGCCGCCGTGTACCTCGCTGCTGACGCGCTCCGGCAGGGCGAGCCTGACCTTGAGGCCCGGTTCCGGACCCGTGCACTGGGTGCCAGCGTGGTCGCTGGGGTCCTCGCGCTGGGCGGGTTGGTGATCCTGCGCACCGACGCGCCAACCCTCTACCAGGGCCTGATCGTCGGTGACGGGCTCGCCGGACTAGCCGTTTCGGTACTCGCCGGACTTGTCACCTTGTTTTTGGTGTGGGGGCGGCGCTATACGCTCGGTCGTTTCACCGCAGCGCTCGCGGTGGTCGCGATCTTCGCCGGATGGGGGCTGGCCCAGCGGCCGGTCTTACTGCCGGGGCTGACCGTCGCTCAGGCCGCCGCGCCCGAGCCCACCCTGATCGCGGTGGTGGTGGCGGTGCTGGCCGGTGGGTTGATCCTGGCTCCGTCGCTGGCGCTGCTGTTCCGGCTGGTCCTCGGCGGGCGCTTCGACCCGGGTGGTGCACAGCGGGCATCGGCCACCCCCCCAGCCCAGCACACCACGTCCCCGCGCGGCCGGGCTGGTCTACTGCTGAGCTCGGCCTTCACCTGCCTCGCTGTCGGGGTCGGGTTGCTCAGCGTGGTAGAGATCGGCTGGACACACGCCGTCGGAGTCGTCGCGCTGTTTGGATTCGTCGTCCTGGCGTTCGTCGGCCTCGCGCCCGCCGACGGAGACCCATTTGGTTGATGAGTGCTGCTCGCTATGTCGCCCCGTCGGTCGCGCCCTCGGCGTTCGCCGGTTTCCGGTTCCCGCCGGAGGTGATCACCTTGGCGGTGCGCTGGTATCTGCGCTTCGGGCTCTCCTACCGTGACGTGGAAGAGTTCCTAGCCGAGCGGGGCGTCGAGGTTGACCACGTCAGCATTTTCCGCTGGGTGCAGCGCTTCACGCCGCTGCTGGTGGAGGCGGCACGCCTGTGCCGGCACCGTGTCGGGGACCGCTGGGGGGACGAGACTTACGTCAAGGTGTCCGGTCGGTGGCGCTACGTCTACCGGGCGATCGATCAGTTCGGGCAGGTCATTGACGTGTATGTGTCCCAGCGGCGAGATGCTGGTGCGGCGCGGTGTTTCTTCACCCAGGCGCTGGCCACCACGAAAGTCATCCCGGTGGAGGTCACCACCGACAAGGCGGTGATCTATCCGCATGTTCTGGATGAGCTGGCCCCAATGCCTGGCACTGTACGCAGGCCTACGCCAACAACCGAATGGAAGCCGACCACGGGCAACTGAAGCGCCGCCTGCGACCGATGCGCGGCCTGAAAACAGATCAGTCAGCCAAAATCATCATCGCCGGACACGCCTTCATCAGAACATCCGCCGCGGCCACTACGAACTCGGCGTTGACGAACCGGTGACTCCGCGGGTGGTGGCCGCATTCGACGAGCTGGCTCAGGCCTGTTGCGTTGTGCGAAGTCGGGGCAGGCGAGATCATTCATCCTGGTTGGCTGGTCAGATCGCTAGGGTCAGCTCGTCGAAGGCAGCCGTGATCCGTAGGTTTACGATTCCTCGGTTCCCAGTTCGTAGTGGCCGCGGTGGATGTCTGGATAAACGCGTGCCCAGCGCTGATGATTCGTGCGCAGAGGAGCTGTTTGAGGCCGCGCATCGGTCGCAGTCAGGATTTCAGCCGGCCGTAATCGGCTTCGGTCCGGTTGTTCGCATAGTGCTCGGTGACATGACAGGCCGCGGGGACCAGCTCATCAAGCACTCGCGGGTAGGCGGTGGCGCGATCGGTGATGACCTCGGTGGGAGACGGCCCGTACTCGAGTGCGTGGGTGAAAATCGGCGGGTGGCCGCTAGGTCTCGCGTCTGGGAGACCAGAACATCGATGACCTGTCCGAACTGGTCGATCGCCCGGTAGAGATAGACCCACCGCGATGTCAGGAATACGTACTACTGTCCCCGCTGCCAGCCGGGGGCACACCCGCCGTCCTGAGGCCGCGTTGCAGCGTGGTGTCAGAGGTTCGCCGCCCACATCACTGCCAGGATGATGCCGGCGACCACGGCCAGACCTACCACGAGCAGCGCCCATGCGACGGCCCCACCCCGAGGGTCGTCTCTACGGTCCAGCTGCGGCAGATCGAACTTAATGTGCTCCGGTTCGGCCATCACTCCTCCTCGTCTGCTCCAGGTGGGCCCGAGGCGCTGCGTCACAAAAGTTACCTTTGCGACAGCTTGCACGTATTAGGGTTTGCTTAGAGTTTCCATACTGGCCCTACAGTCAGGAACGTAACGTCAACGTATGAGCACATCCCGTGAGCCGATGCGCATTTTTGGCGCTGATCGATGACGGTCTGTTACAGCCTGGCGGTGCGTCTTGACCGAATGGGCGTGTCTCGCAGATCTTCGGGTGTGTGGCAGCTCTACTGTTCCCGAACTCAACAGGAGAGCTGTCCTGGCTGTGCCGAGCAGCTCTCCTGTCGAGTTCGGGGGGCTGGGAGCACCCGGTTCTGCTGCTCAGAGAGCAACGAGACATGTGCTAGGCCACAAGTCGTGGATCAGTCCTGGCCCGCTGCGCGACTTGTACGATGCTTCGACGCGGACTGTCGCGAGACATGGCGGGCCCAGCGGTTGAGGTTGCTGTCAGAAGGAGAACACATGGAGAACAGCATCGCCGCCAACCGGCAAGTATGGGATCACGATTATCCATGGCCGCGCGACGGCGACGAGTGGAACGAGTTCGCAGATTACTGCGGCCAGCCGTATGAACGATGGTATGCATCCGTGCTCGACTCTCTTATTCGGCCATTTTTACGACCCGGCGATACTGCCCTCGAGATTGCACCGGGTTACGGGAGATGGCTTGGAGAGCTGTCCACACGTGCTTCACGCGTCATGGCTGTGGACCTTAGTCCTTCGTGCATCCACCGCTGCAAGGAGCGCTATTCGGGGCGAGATAATGTCAGCTACTTCGTCAACGACGGGAAGACTCTCACCGGGATCGACAATTCCTCGGTGCACTTCGCCTTCTCGTTCGAGGCCTTCGTGCACATGGAGATCGACGTGATCAAGAGTTACATGCACGAGCTGGCGAGGGTTCTCGTTCCTAGCGGCACGGCGGTCATCCACCACGCCGGACGAGCGGCAGCGACCAAACCGCTTCGTCAGATGCGGCACGGGTCGTGGTGGCAAAAGAATTTGTACACGATGTTGTCGTTGCGTCGGACTCCCGAACGAGACGGTTGGCGCTCCGATGTCAGCCAGCAGGACGTGGTCCGGGCGGCGCGATCCGCGGGCCTAGCCGTGGTGGCTCAGACGCAGTGTTGGGGGATGGGCTCGGCGTATGACGTCAGACGATTCAATGACTGGATTTCCATCCTGACGCGTCCGAGCGGGGCTGAGCACTCCTGACAGGAACGCTGCCATGCCGGCGTTACCTGGCAAGGCCACCGAGGTGCCGCACCAACCACGATGGATTCCCAAGATGATCGGTCTGATCGCGTTACCCATACGTGCAGTCCCGCGTTGAGCTAGGGGGTGCTCGGGACGGGCAGTCTTCCTCTCTTCCGGGCGCTGGGGGATGTCGCTTACTGCTACGGACCGCTGCCGCATGCTGTCCACCGCGTCGAACGCGTGTCCATGCAGTAAGGGGAGATGATGGTGAGTCACCGAGGCCAAGCCGGGACCGCGCTGGCTGTTCTGACAGCGGCAGTCACCGTGGGTGTAGCGCCGCAGGGGGCGGCTGACACAGCGCCGCAGGCCCAGGCAAGCCGGGCTGCCGTGATCACCGGCGCTGGGTCCATCAACGAGACCGAGGCGCGTTACCAGATCAAGGGTACTGATCTGGGCATCATGTGGACCGACGAGCGAGGCCGGATCCTGGCCGCCTTCGGTGACACCTTCGGAGCCGCCTGGGCCGGTCACGGCAGTGGCGTCGGTGATCCTGCCGCGATCGATTGGCGGTCGAACACGCTGGCTCGCAGCTCCGACCGCAATC
>DASQVB010000209.1:0-2179 GCA_035640975.1 Pseudonocardiaceae bacterium | reverse complement strand
GAGCCGGTCGAGATCGAGTTCCTGGACAGCAGCGGGCAGCACTGGACCCGCGACGAACAGGGCTTCCTCACCTGTAGTGACAGCCGCAGCGAAACCCCGAGCCCGTAGACAGAAAACCCGGAAGGCTCAGACTCGCTCGCTGGCGCGCAGGGCGGCCGTCACCCCACGGCACTGGTCAAGCAAGTGCGGTGCCGACGCCTGCACGGCGCGGTGTACGGCACTGTCGGCCTCGTACCGGGAGAGAATCTCGGTGATCCGTTCCTCAGGGGACAGCCGCTCACCGCGCGGGCCGGTAGTGAAGTCGCAGTACGTGACGGCGATGACCTGCTCACCCAAGTGGCCGATGAGCGGAAACTCCTCGAGCAGAGGCTCACTCAAGCCGCGTTGGGCGGCCTCGGCTACAGCGCCGGAGTGGTGCGCCACGAGCGCACACACCGCCGGGGCGGCATCGGTCCGGTCACGCAGATACCGGGCGCCGTCGAGCGGGTGGAACCCCGTCACGGCCAGCCCGGGGGCGTACCCAATGTCGTGCAACCACGCCGCGGCTTCGATCAAGTCTGTGTCCCAGCCCAGCACCGGCCCAACAGTTCGGGCCTGTGTGGCGACACCCTGCGTGTGCGCCCACCGGAGCGGCAGTGCGTTGGCCAACACGCGCTGGGCAATCTCCTGGGCCCAGGCAGGCAACTGGTCTGCCATCCCAGTGACCCTAACTGCGATTGGGGGGCGTGGCAGCTTGGACGAATCGCCCTTTGCCCTGCACGACCCGGGCCAGACCAAGGCTCGCGAGGAACGACAGAGCCTGCCTGGCCGTGCCCCGAGACACTCCGTACTCGCGGGTTAGCGTGGCCTCCGACGGCAAGGGATCTCCTGGCCCGAGCTCGCCGACAGCGATGGCCCGTTGCAGATCCGCCGCGATCCGCCGGTATGCGGGCAACGTCGCTGCAGGCAGACCCGGCGCGAGTACCACCCGCCTCCGTCCGGGGACCGTGCCGACGAGCCCCTCGTCGGCCAACCGTCCAAGCGCCCGGCGCACCGTGTTCCGCGCGACGCCGAACTCCCCGGACAAGGCCGTCTCAGACGGCACCGGGGAACCCGGCGGAAGCAGTGCCAGCCGCACGCGCAGGGCCTCGGCGATCCGTGCATAGCTGCCCCACTGCATCGAGGTCGGACTCATCGACGGCCGCGCTCGTATCGCAGTGGTCGGGGCACCCGCCAAGCCTCGCAGGTCCCCCCGCGGACGACCAACCACCCGAGGGACGTCTAGGGACGTCTTATGCTAGCGTCGCGGCACGACCATCACGGGGAGGAGCCCATGGCCGTGAAGGTGACACCGCCGATCAGTCCTTTGCGGCGGGCTCTTGCCGAGTCGCGGCTACGGGAGGTCGACGTCGCCGAGGCCCTCGGCGTCGACCCCAAGACGGTGCAGCGCTGGCTCGCCGGTCGACTGCCTCAGCCCCGGCACCGCTGGGGACTGGCCGACCTCATTCAGCGACACGAGCACGACCTGTGGCCGCAACTGACCAGGGGCATGGCACCGACGATCAACCGGGAAATCCTCGCGACCTACACCCACCGCGGCGCGGTGCCCCGGGAGCTCTGGCGACAGTTGTTCGCCAGCGGGGAGAGCGAGATCGGCATCCTGGTCTACGCGGGACTGTTCCTTGCCGAAGACATCGACCTCGTCCGGATCATGCGACACAAGGCCGAGGACGGCGTGACCATCCGCATCCTGCTCGGTGATCCCGATAGCGAGCAGATTGCCCTCCGCGGAGCCGAAGAAGGTATCGCCGAAGCCATGGCGGCGAAGATCCGCAACGTCATCGTGCTCTACCGGCTGCTGCTGGACGTGCCCACGGTCGAGATCCGGCTGCACACCACCGTGCTGTACAACTCCATCTACCGTGCCGACGACGAGATGCTCATCAACCCACACGTATACGGCACCGCGGCAGCACAGGCCCCCGTCCTCCACCTGCAACGCCACGACGACGGCGACCTGTTCGGTACCTACGCCGACAGCTTCGAGCGCGTCTGGACAGCCGCCAAGCCCCTGCCCGCCTGACCGGGCTTCAGGCGTTCAACCCATGACTTCACGCACGGACCGTCTGCACCCTCAGTGATCTTGGAATGGTCACCACCAGCGTTCGGCCGGTTCGTTGGTGAGCAGACGCAGGAGTCC
>DASQVB010000208.1:0-5561 GCA_035640975.1 Pseudonocardiaceae bacterium | reverse complement strand
CGAGGCGGGCGACGGGGCGCCTCCACGATTCCCCTGGTGTCACGGTGACGACGAGCATGCTCAATGTTCAGGTGAGCTAGTGCCGGGGTGCGCGCATCGCGGTCACGCCCCCGCAGTAGCATCCTGCTCTCCGTGACCGAGAGGCCGCGAAAGCTACCACCAGGCATGCGCCGCGTTGTTCACACACAGTGAAGATAGGCTTACGGCTGACGGAAGTGGGCACCATGACCAACCTGTGGAACACCATACGCAGCAGACGAGTGCTGACCATCGTCATCGGTATGCTGCTGGTGGCGGGTCTTGCCCTCGGCGTGGTCTTCGGAACTGGGATGCTGCCTCCCGAAGAACCGGCCAAGGCGACGAATGCCTCGGCGGATTCGGCGACCAACGCCACACCGGCTGATTTCACTGCCTTCCGCAGTGACGAGGCCGGTTTCGAGTTGGCCTACCCCACCTCGTGGAGCAAGCTGAGCGCCAAGGATCCTCAGGTCCTCCTGCTGGTAGCCAAAGGTACCGAGGACTCCTTCCTGGTCCGTTCCCTGGAATTGGCGGCAGCTGTCGGGCCTAAGGAGTTGCCCGCTGCCAAGCAGTTGACGGACCAGATCGTGGCTTCCAATACGTCGGCTCAGATGATCGCCGAACCGAAGCAGATCGAGCTGGACGGGTTGCCCGGCTTCTTCTACTTCTACTCCTTCAAGGACGCCGCCAGTGGCCAGGAGGGCGTGCACTCGCATTACTTCCTGTTCAACGACAAAAAGATGATCAGTCTCGTCTTCCAGGCCCTGCCCAAGGATCACTTCCCCACGTCCGCTCCGACCTTCGACAAGATCACTGCTACGTTCCGTGCTCTGAAGAAGTGACGATCTCACGCGTTGCAGGACGAGCTGTAACGTGGTGACAGTGCCGCGCTGGGCAGGTCTCAGCGATCGTGGTCGGGTGCGTGAGCGCAACGAGGACCGCTGGAGCGCCCACGCAGATCTCGGGCTGTTCATCGTGTCAGACGGCATGGGCGGTCGGCCGGCGGGTGAGGTGGCCTCCGCGGTCGTCGTTGCGGCCCTGCCGACGCTGGTGGCTCACCACTTCGGTACCGACCCGGACCTCGACGCCCCTGGCGCACCGCAGCGGCTGTGCACGGTGCTCACCGAGCTGAGCACCGACCTGCGCGAGCGCAGCCAGGACACACCGCGGCTGGCCGGGATGGGTGCGACCGCGGTCGTCGCGCTGATCAATCAAGCCACCGCGCTGATAGCGCATGTCGGTGACAGCCGTGCCTACCTGCTCAGCGCGCGCGGCCTGCACCGGCTGACCCGGGATCACTCACTGGCCCAAGCGCTGATCGACGCAGGCGCGATCACTGACCAGCAGGCGGCCGGTCACCCGGCTCGGGGCCAGCTCACCCGCCACATGGGCATGGTCGGCCAGGCGTCGCCCGACGCGCGTCGTGTCGCCCTGCAGCCCGACGACAAGCTCCTACTGTGCAGCGACGGCCTCACCGGCATGCTCGACGACACTCGGATCCAGGCGATCCTCGATCGCAGCCCGGACCTTGAGCACGCCTGCCGCACCCTTGTCGAGGCCGCCAACGACGCAGGCGGCACCGACAACATCACCGTGCTTGTGATCGCGCCTGAGTGAGCGGCCCTGCGGTCTAGATCCAGGGTGGAAGGCGTGGCAACCCCATTGGTGCGACGAGGCGGTCGCCCTGGCAGCGACCGGTGAGCCAGCCGGCCAGCTCCTGGGCTGATCCGCAGACCGATACGAGGGCACCAGTGTCGGGGCCGAAGGTGACCGGCTCGCTGCCGGGAACTCGCAACTCGATCCGGATCGGCACCCGGGTTCTCATCCAGCCGGCAACATCGCGGACCAGCGCGGTGGCGACGTCCTCGGGCAGCACATCGATCGTGGCGCCGGAGTTGAGATCTACCAGGTGCAGCCACACCTCACGCGCCCGCGCCCAGGGGATGGTGGCGGCGGGTACTGGGCCGTGCCTGGTTCGCACGGTGGCCTCCCAGTGCTCTGCGGACAGCTCCTTGGTGGCTGCGGCGAACGCAGCGCCGGTGTTGCGAACGTCGTCGAGCTGCTCGTCCAGTGGCCGTCCCGCGCCGGCTTCGATGTCTGCATCGCGGGCCTCTACCGAGGGGTACATCGGCGTCTCGATCCCGGTCCGTGCCCAGTGCAGCAGGCGCACCAGGCCCTCGGCATTACGAGCGACGTGGCACAGCACATGGCCGCGGGTCCAGCCGGGTAGTCGGGAGGGCCCGCGCACTTCACCGCACTCCGCAACGGCCCGTTCGAACCGTGCCTGCCCGTCGGTGGCCCAGGCCAGCGCGGTGTCCGGCCGGCTCACGTGGCGCTCCGCCTTATCAACGTCCGGCACTATCTCATCTCACAGGATCACGGCTGGGTGGTAAATGGCGGCTTCGGGATACCGGGTGACGACACGTTCCACCTCGGCGACGACTGCGGCGATCTGGGCGGAGGCAAGCCCGGTGAACGATAAGCGATCGGCGAGCAATGCGTCGAGGGCAGCACGATCCAGCGGCAACCTGCTGTCGTCGGCCAGCCGGTCGATCAGATCGTTGTCGGCGCCGTTGGCCCGCATCGCCGACGCGACCGTGACGGCGTGCTCCCTGATCAACTCATGTGCGGTTTCCCGGCCCACTCCGGCGCGCACCGCGGCGACCAGCACCTTGGTGGTGGCCAGGAATGGCAGGTAGCGCTCCAGCTCTCTTTCGATCACCGCCGGGTAAGCACCGAACTCGTCGAGCACGGTGAGGAAGGTCTCGACCAACCCGTCGAAGGCAAAGAACGAGTCCGGCAACGCGACCCGGCGCACCACCGAGTCGGACACATCACCCTCATTCCACTGCGAACCGGAGAGCTCGGCCAGCATCGAGGCGAACCCGCGCAGCACCACAGCCAAGCCATTGACGCGCTCGCAGGAACGGGTGTTCATCTTGTGCGGCATGGCACTGGACCCGACCTGGCCGGGTTGAAACCCCTCGGTCACCAGCTCGTGGCCGGCCATCAACCGGATCGTCATCGCCAGCGATGACGGCGCGGCAGCCAACTGCACCAGGGTGCCGACCACCTCGTGGTCCAGCGACCGCGGATAGACCTGCCCGACGCTGGCCAGCACCCGGCCGAATCCCAGGTGCGCTGCCACCCGCTGTTCCAGTTGCGCCAGTGCCGACCCGTCACCATCGAGCAGGTCGAGCGTGTCCTGGGCGGTACCCATCGGCCCCTTGATTCCCCGTAGCGGGTAGCGAACCAGCAGCTCCTCGAGCCGGGCGAAGGCCAGCAGCAGCTCCTCGGCCGCGTTGGCGAACCGCTTGCCCAGCGTGGTGGCCTGGGCCGCGACGTTGTGGCTGCGCCCGGCCATCACCAGCTCGGCGTGTTCGGTAGCACGGCTCGCCAGGCGGGCCAGCAGCGCAACACAGCGATCCCGTACGTGCTCCAATGAACGGCGCACCTGCAGTTGCTCGACGTTTTCCGTGACGTCCCGCGACGTCAGCCCCTTGTGGATTTCCTGGTGGCCGGCCAGCGCGTTGAACTCCTCGATGCGCGCCTTGACGTCATGCCGGCTCACCCGTTCCCGCGCCGCGATCGACTCGAGATCCACCACGGGCAGCACCCGCTGGTAATCGTCGAGCACCTGCGGCTTGACCGGCACGCCCAAATCAGCCTGGGCGCGCAACACCGCCAGCCATAGCTGCCGCTCGAGCACCACCTTGTGCTCTGGTGACCACAGCCGGACTAGCTCCGCGGAGGCATAACGCTGCGCCAACACGGAATGCACGCTAGCGCGCTTGTGAGTGCGAAACAGTGCTATAACACTGTTTCGCACTCACAAGGCGGCAGAGGATGACCGTGTGTCCGCGCAGTGCCGTCCGCGGCGGACAATCATCGAGGCCGGGTAGTGCTCCCAGGGTGCGTCCGCACTGCGGCGGCGCAGGCTGGTCGGAAGCTACGCCTGCGACGTCGACCAGCCGACCATGTATCTCACCGGGACCGGTGATGCTCAGATTAGTCAGCGTAACCGCAGGCACGCGTCCTGACCCACCACGCGGCGTTAAGCGCACAGCCCCCGAGGAGCCAAGCATGCACACCGTCACGGATACGTTACCGGCGGTGCGGGCGGGCCGGTTGTTCGACGGCGAGCGAGGTTCTGGACCCGAGCACGGTCCTGATCAGCGGCGGTCAGATCGTCGACGTCGACACCACCGGAGCGACGCCTCCAGCGCGCGCCGAGGTGCTCGATCTGGGTCGTGATGTCTCGATGCTTCCTGGACTGATCGACGCGCACGTCCACCTAGCCTTTGACGCCAGCACCGACGTCGTGACCAGTATCGGCGCAGTCGACGACGCGCAGCTGTTGACGCAGATGGCACAGGCAGCGCGGCGGGCACTGCGCTCCGGGATCACCACGGTGCGGGATCTGGGCGATCGCGGCTTCCTGACGCTGGCGTTGCGCAAGCAACTCGATGCATCGGGGGATCTGGGACCGGAAATCGTCGCGTCCGGCCCGCCGATCACCGTCCGCGGTGGTCATTGCCATTTCCTCGGTGGCGTGGCCGACGGGCCGCAAGCGCTACGCGCCGCGGTACGCGAGCGAGCCGAGCGCGGCTGTGAGGTCGTGAAGGTGATGGTCAGCGGCGGTCAACTCACACCTGGCAGCGCGTCCCATGAGTCGCAGTACGACCTCGCTGACCTGCGCTTGATCGTGGCCGAGGCGCACGGCCTCGGGATGACCGCAGCGGCGCACGTACACTGCCCGGGCTCGGTCGCCAACGCCGTCAAGGCAGGCTTCGACACGCTCGAACACGTCACGTTCCTCACCGAAGACGGCGTGGCCGCTGACCCCGCGACCATGGAGGCCATCGTCGAATCGGGGGTCGTGGTAAGCGCCACGGTCGGCCACGTGCCCGGCAAGGGGCAACTGCCGCCAGTTATTGCCCGCAGTGTCGGAGCCGTGATCGAGAACTGGGCTCGGCTGCATCGCGACGGCGCCCGCATCGTCCCGGGCACCGACGCCGGGATAGCGCCGAGGAAGCCGCACGACGTGCTGCCCTACGGGCTCGCCGCGCTGACCGGGCTGGGTATGACCAACCTTGAGGTGCTGCGCGCGGCCACGTCGGTTGCCGCAGCTGCCTGCGGGCTCACCGGTCGCAAGGGACGGCTGGCTCCAGGGCCGATGCCGATCTGGTCGCCGTCAGCGGCGACCCGCTCGACGACATCAGCGCCGTTCATGACGTCGTCGCGGTTATTCGTGCCGGTCGCCGGGGGCGCTGATCAGATAACCGGGACTGATCTCGCGGAGAATGCTGTCGACGAAGCATCGGTATCAAGATGCACCGAGGAGGATGGTCACGGTGGCCGAGCAGGTGGTTGCCAGGCAGGTCGAGGCAGTGGAGCGCGCCTTGCGCCCTTTCTGGGAGGGGGTGACCCATGTACAGCGACCGGGTGCGCGGCCGATAGTTGCCGATTTCATGGCGGGCAATCCGCAAGAGCCGACCCTGCCGGCCTTCGTTGAGGCACTGCGGCGGTGGAGCGTTCCCGCC
>DASQVB010000207.1:0-4447 GCA_035640975.1 Pseudonocardiaceae bacterium | reverse complement strand
CCCGTCCGCAGCGGTGATGGTGATCACCACTGGGTAGACCTGGCGAACAGGGTCGGGCCCGCCGGTCGCGCTGTCATCATCGGCGGCGTCGTAGAGCGCTTCCATGGCAATCCGGACGGCGGCGTCGGCCTCCATCATGGGGTCGTAGAGCTTCTTCATTGATGAGCGGGCGAACAGCGAGCCCGAGCCCACCGAGTGGTACCCCATCGTCTCGTTGTAGAGGCCGCCGACGACGTCGTAGGAGATGATCCGGCCTGCCCGGTCCGGGTCGGTGGCATCGACGTCATAACCGACGAACAGCGGCAGCGCGGCGAGACCTTGCATGGCGGCCGGAAGGTTGCCGCGGACCATGCCGGCCAACCTCTTGGCCTTGCCGTCCAGGGTGAGGGGGACACCCTCGATCTTCTCGTAGTGCTGCAGCTCGACGGTGAACAACCGCACCAGCTCCACCGCGACACCGGCCGTCCCGGCGATTCCCACTGCGGAGTAGTCGTCAACGACGAATACCTTCTCCATGTCACGCTGGGCAATGAGATTGCCGGCCGTCGCTCGACGGTCCCCGGCGATGAGTACCCCGCCGCGGAAGGTGGCCGCCACGATGGTGGTGCCGTGTGGGATGGCCACCGGTGCAGCACCACCGTGCGGGGGGATCCCTTCGCGTGCAGGCAGCAGCTCAGGGGACGCCGCGGCGAGGAACTCGCTGAACGAGGAGTTGCCCACCATGAAGTACGACGCCGGCAGGGCTGCGCCCGGGTAGCGTCCGACCGAGGACTGATCCATCGGCTGTGATCGTCTCCTAGCTCCCGTTGTCGCAGTCACTCCTGTCAGCGAGCATGATGCCCTTGCCGCTGTGTTTGCTCTCAGGGGGGCAGCCGATCACTGGCCACCCTTCTGGACATAGGCCCGGACGAAGTCCTCGGCGTTTTCCTCCAGTACGTCATCGATCTCGTCGAGGATCGCGTCCACGTCCTCACCGAGCTTCTCGCGACGTTCCTGACCGGCTGGCGCGCCGCCGCTCGTCTCGTCGTCGCCGTCACCGCCGCCTTGGCGCTGTACCTTCTCCTGGGACATTTCGCCTCCCGGACTGAGGTTGTCTCCAGCAAACAGTACCCAGCAAACCCGACAATCGCTGCCAGGCCAGTCGGGTGATCAGCCTCGGGTGAGTGCCTCCACCAGCTCCGCAGCGGTGGTCGAGGCGTCCAGCAGCGCGCCGACATGCGCTCGGGTGCCTCGCAGCGGTTCCAGGGTGGGGATCCGGACCAGTGATTCGCGGCCCAGATCGAAGATCACCGAGTCCCAGGATGCGGCGGCCACCTCCGTGGCGTAACGCTCCAGGCACCGGCCGCGGAAATAGGCACGGGTGTCCTCCGGTGGCGCCGTGACGGCCGCCCGTACCTCTTCCTCGGTGACCAGCCGTTTCATCGAGCCACGGGCCACCAGGCGGTTGTACAGGCCCTTGTGCATCCGCACGTCGGAGTACTGCAGATCCACCAGGTGCAGCCGAGGTGATGCCCATGCCAGGCCGTCGCGGGCCCGGTAGCCCTCAAGCAGCTGCAGCTTGGCCGGCCAGTCCAGCCGATCGGCGCACTCCATCGGGTCCCGTGCCAGGGCGTCGAGCACCTCACCCCAGGTGCTCAGGACGTGTTCGGCGATGTCAGCGGTGGCGTCCGGGATGCCCTCGCGGGCGAAGAATCGCGCAACCCGTTCGTGGTAAGCCCGTTGCAGATCCAGGCCAGTGAAGTGGCGACCACCGGACACCTCCACCGTCGCCTGCAGGGACGGGTCCCGGCTGATCGTGTGCACCGCTCGTACCGCGTCGACCAACCGCAGGTCGTCGAAGCGCTCCCCGGCCTCGATCAAATCCAGTACCAGTGCCGTGGTGCCGATCTTGAGATAGGTGGAGTACTCGGCAAGGTTGGCGTCGCCGATGATGACGTGCAGCCGTCGATACTTGTCAGCGTCAGCGTGCGGCTCGTCCCGGGTGTTGATGATGCCCCGCTTCAGGGTGGTCTCCAGCCCGACCTCGACCTCGATGTAATCCGCCCGCTGGGACAGCTGGAATCCCGGTTCCTCCCCGGCGGGCCCGATGCCCACCCGACCCGATCCGCAGACCACCTGGCGGGAGACGAAGAACGGCGTCAGTCCGGAGATGACCAGCGTGAACGGCGTGGTGCGCGCCATCAGGTAGTTTTCATGGGTGCCGTAGGAGGCACCTTTGCCGTCGACGTTGTTCTTGTAGAGCTGGAAGGGGGGCTGGTCGGGGACCGTGCGGGCGCGCAGCGCGGCTTCCTCCATGATCCGCTCGCCGGCCTTGTCCCAGATCACCGCGTCGCGCGGGTTGGTGACCTCAGGGGCGGAGAACTCCGGGTGTGCGTGGTCGACGTACAGCCGGGCTCCGTTGGTCAGGATGACGTTTGCCGCGCCGAGATCGTCCAGCTCTGGATCGGGCTGGGCGATGCCGGGCAGGCCGAGGTCGAAGCCGCGGGCATCTCGCAGCGGCGACTCCACCTCGTAGTCCCATCGAGCGCGCTTGGCTCGCGGCACCTCAGCCGCCGCGGCGTAGGCAAGCACGACCTGAGTCGAGGTCAGGACGGGGTTGGCAGTGCAGTCCCCGGGCACCGAGATGCCGTACTCCACCTCAGTTCCCATGATCCGGCGCATATTTCCGAGGGTACGTGTGTGCAAGGCAGCTGGCCCGACGCGCGCCTGAACGGGTGGCCCGCGGCCGCCGACTCTCGGCATCGACCCAGCGAGCTACTTGGGAGCCTCGGGGAATAATTTAACCTTCAACTTGTTATCCCGGATATGACCGCGCAGCACCACGCGGTACACCACTACTGACCGGGAGTTCACTATGACCGCCGTTACGCCGACCACGATCCCCGGCTACATCGCCGGTATCTGGGACATCGACTCCGCGCACTCCGACGTCTCGTTCTCCGTTCGGCACATGATGGTGAGCAAGGTGCGGGGTCGCTTCAACAACGTCTCCGGCCGTCTGGTCACCGCCGCCGAGCTGCTGGACTCGTCGGTGACCGCGGACATCGACGTGAACAGTTTCGACACCGGCAACGCCCAGCGCGATGAGCACGTCCGATCGGCTGACTTCCTGCATGCGGCGCAGTACCCGACCATGACCTACCGGTCCACCGAGATACGCCGTGACGGCGATGACCTCGTGGTCGACGGCGAGCTGACCTTGCACGGCATCGCTCGCCAGGTCCCCCTGACCCTCGAGGTGACCGGCTTCGGCCCGGATCCCTACGGCGGCACCCGGATGGGCGTCTCGGCCACTACGAAGATCAACCGCAAGGACTTCGGCATCGACACCGACCTACCGCTTGACGGCGGCGGCGTGGTGATCGGGGAGACTGTGCAGATCTCGCTGGACATCCAGGCCGTGCTGGTGACCTGACCCAGACACGAAGCCGCCTACGGCCCATCCATACAAACGACGACGACCTCACATACTGTGCCGGCGATCACACACATGCGTCATCGGGTGCAAACCGGCCAGTGTCGGCATTTGATATCTGAACATACGGGTTCTTATGCGGTGGCGCAGCGCGACAATGCAGTCACAAATGGTGAGATCGCCATAACTGGGTAACAAATCGCTCAGCAAGGCGATCTAACGGATGTAACCAGTTGTGAGAGGACTGAAGGTCGAGCCGGTCGCGGAGGACTAGATGGTCGCGGGTATCGATTCAGCAAGGCACCGACCTGCTTAGAACTTGGTCTTTATTGCCCAGCCGGTCTGGCTACCAGTGACTTGGTAGCGGCCGACTGCGGAAAGCGGCTGCCGAGGACCACGCTGTCGGTTCGACGCGGAGAGTATGCACGGGGGTGCCAAGAAATGAGCGATGACCGGACGTATATGGATTTCGACTTTCCGGAGTTGGACACGGAGCATGACCCGAGCGGGGGTGCCCTGCGTGGGATTCTCCTCACGTGGGGAGCCGTGATGGTCACTATTGCAGGATGGGTGCTGTGGGTGATGGCTTGACGATGGGAATGGCACTAACGGCCGCACCGCTTGTGGGTCAGGACGAAATCAGCCGTAGAACTTCGGCAGCGGCCAGGCGCACGTAGGGCGCCCTGGTACTGCAACGGCACCTGTGCCGGCCCCAGTGCAGTGAATCGTCATTTCTCACTGTGGGCCCAAGAGCGAGCGTTGAACCGCGTTCTGTGTACCCGGGACGCGCCGAATCGGATCCGTTTGACCGCGTTCTGCCTCCAGAACGCGGTCAACATTACTACAGGTACTGGCCGGTGTTGGTGGCTGTGTCGATGGCCCGACCGGAGTCGGCGTTCTTGCCGGTGACCAGGGTACGGATGTAGACGATCCGCTCTCCCTTCTTGCCCGAGATCCGCGCCCAGTCGTCGGGGTTGGTGGTATTGGGCAGGTCCTCGTTTTCGGCGAACTCGTCGACGATCGAGTCGAGCA
>DASQVB010000206.1:0-5138 GCA_035640975.1 Pseudonocardiaceae bacterium | reverse complement strand
ACCTCGGGGACGGGGTCCTGCCACAGCTGCGGCTCCGGAACCCACGGGCCGAGGTAGCGCGAGAGGGGTCCCATGTCGCGGTGCAACAGCTTGAACCACGCCTTGGCGAACGCTTCCGCGAGCTGGTCCGGATTCTCGTGGAAGCGCTTCGCGATCGGCCCGTAGATCGGATCCATCCTCAGCGCGAGGTCCGTCGTCAGCATCATGGGGGCGTGCCGCTTCGACGGATCATGAGCATCGGGCACGGTGCCCTGGGCCTCGGGATCCTTGGGAGTCCACTGCTTCGCACCGGCCGGACTCGTGGTCAGCTCCCAGTCGTACTGAAACAGGTTGTTCAGGTACCCGTTGTCCCACTTCGTCGGCTCATTGGTCCATGCGCCCTCCAGCCCGCTGGTCAGCGTGTCGGCGCCCTTGCCGCTGCCGAAGGTGTTCTTCCAGCCGAGGCCTTGCTCCTCGAGGGGGGCAGCCTCGGGTTCCGGACCGAGGTACTGGGGATCGACGGCACCATGGCACTTGCCGACCGTGTGGCCGCCGACGATGAGCGCAACCGTCTCCTCGTCATTCATCGCCATACGACCGAAGGTCTCTCGAATGTCCCTGGCGGCAGCCAGCGGATCCGGGTTGCCGTTGGGCCCCTCCGGATTCACGTAGATCAGGCCCATCTGCACGGCGCCGACAGGACCGGTGAGCTCCCTGTCGCCGCTGTAGCGCTCATCTCCAAGCCACGTGTCCTCAGGCCCCCAGAAGATCTCCTCGGGCTCCCAGATGTCCTCTCGCCCGAAGCCGAAGCCGAAAGTCTTGAAGCCCATCGATTCATAGGCACAGTTGCCGGCGAAGATGATCAGATCGGCCCAGGAGATCTTGCGGCCGTACTTCTGCTTGACCGGCCAAAGCAACCGGCGCGCCTTGTCGAGGCTCACGTTGTCGGGCCAACTGTTGAGGGGGGCGAAGCGCTGAGCGCCGCTGCCGCCACCGCCCCGACCGTCGCCGATGCGGTACGTGCCAGCGGCATGCCAACTCATCCGGATGAAGAGCCCCCCGTAGTGTCCGTAGTCGGCAGGCCACCAGTCCTGCGACGTCGTCATCACCGCGAAGATGTCCCGCTTCAGCGCGTCGACGTCGAGGGTCTTGAACTCTTCTTTGTAACTGAAATCCTCGCCCATCGGATTGGACCGGGGCGAATGCTGGTGGAGAACCTGCAGGTCCGGCTGATTCGGCCACCAGTCCCGGTTCGTCCTGGGCCGAGTCGCCTTGGGAGTGGGGGAGGGGATTGCTGGGTTCTCGCTTTCGCTGACGCTGTCAGACACGTCGGTCCTTCTCCTGTCTGCTGTTTCCTTCTGATGGCTGGTTGCTCGTGACGTTGGTTGCTCTGGATTCAAGGCTGTGTTGCTCTGCTGGTGTCGAGGGCTACGTGTCGCGATCAGCCGCCGGACGCGGCAGAAGTCGCCGCGGCACACTCGGGACATCGGCCCCAGTAGATGACCTCGGCTTCGTCGATCTCGTAGCCCGAGTCGTCGGCGGCCGTCAGGCAGGGGGTGTAGCCGACCGCGCAGTCGACATCGGTGATGGCACCGCACGACCGACAGACGACGTGGTGGTGGTTGTCCCCAACCCGCGCCTCGTAGCGCGCCACGGAGCCCGGTGGCTGGATACGCCGCACCAGACCCGCGGCAGTCAGCGCGCGCAGCACGTCGTAGACGGCCTGGTGGGACACCTCACTGAGATCCTCACGCACGACACCGATGATCGAGTCCGTGTCGGCGTGCGGATGGTCGTGCACCGCGGAGAGCACCGCTACCCGAGGGCGCGTCACACGCAGAGCAACCCCGCGCAATATGCGCTCGAAGTCCGAAGCCGTTGGCACACTCCGAAGCATGCCTCAGTTTCTGGAATCAATCAAGAATCAGCCATCGGCCCCTCGACCTCATGTTCGGCCGGGGAGGCCCTGATGCATTAAGGCGGAGGGCGCCCTGGCCATGGATGAAGGCAGGCTAGCCGCCCACGGCCCCTAAACCGTAACAATCGGGCATTCGAGGCATGCTGCAGGGCTCATGGTAGGTGGGGGGACCGGGATGGGCGGGCCGATCGCTTAATGCAACAGTCCCCTCGCGACTGCCTTCGTCGAACTTGTACTCGCCGTCTGATCGGGCGCGACCGGGGTGACGTCATGCCCTCTTTCCACCAAGGCAACAGCGTTGGCCGCCCAACGTTGAGGGCAAGGACGGCACTCAGTGGCGCCGATGCCTCTCTCTCGCCGACCGGCAGTTGCACCGGTTGACCGTCCTCTCCCACGAGGATTCTCCCAACTTGTGCTGCTGGTTGGCCCCGGTGACCCTGCACGGGCGATCCCGCCCCTGCGCGGCTGCGCCAGGGCGACTCAGCCTGAGCTGCTGCCCGTCGCCTGTGACGTCACCGAGCAGTACACCAACAATCCGATCGAGGCAGACCACGGCCGCCTGAAACCTTGACTGCGGCCCATGCGCGAGTTGAAGCGCTGCGCTCCAGCGCGGGTACCCAGCGCGGGACACGCCTTGGTCCAAAATCTCCACCGCGGTCATGACGACCTGGCCACCGACATCGATCCGCGGCATCAGATCCCGCAAGCCGCATGGAACTCGTCCTCGCCATCTGAGCTAAGCATTCTCGCAGAGCTCAACCTTGCCCACCACGCGACAACCAACAGCGCCCTTCAACAACCATCGGCCCCATCAAGGCCGCCACCAACTTGCCCCAACGACGACCCGGCAGTCGTCCCCTTGCCTCCGACCCGAATCAAACGCCACCACGCCGTGGCCGGCCTCATCAATGAGTACCGAAGAGCCGGCTGACCGCCCAACGAAGCCCAGGTTGCGCCGGTGACGCCATTTGAAGCACTACGAGCAGTGTCCGCCTCGCCCAACGACCGGGCGTCCGGCGAGCCGTGCATTCAACGCCGAGCGCGGCGCGGTCGCCCGAGTGAGTAGAGCAACCACGCCGACAGTCGGGCGTCTTACTCGGCATCAGGTCGGGAACTCTTCCAAGGAGAACCAGTTGTCTACTCGCAAGGTAATGAGCGTGCTGGCCGGGTCGGCCGCATTGGTCGCAGCGCTGTCTGTCCCAGCACTGGCCGGGTCGGAAGATCTTCCAGCGGGTTCGTCATCGGCTCCGCAGAGTGCGACGTACAACGAGCCTAACGCTGTTTCGATACCCGGGTTAGGCGACGATGAGGATGACAAGTCGGACGATAAGGATGAATCCGACAAGTCCGACAAGAGCCGCCACGACTCGGACGATAAGGGCGATAACGGCGAATCAGACAAGGGCCACCCTGAGTCGAACGACAAGGGTGATCACGGCAAGTCGGACAAGGATGACTACGACAAGGGCGATCACGGCAAGTCAGAAAAGAAGCCGGCACCGAAGCCTGAGACTGTCGAGGGAGACCTGCCCGTCACGCACTGAGCTCCGGTAGCCCTCTCGTTACTCCGCGGCGGTCCCCTTGGTATGGCGCTTCGAGGGGACCGCCGCGGGGGAGTGTTGCATAGAGGAAAGACGTTATGTGGCATGATCAAGCGCATGCGCCGGAGCTGCCGTGTTCGTCCGGTCCTCCACCAGGATCGGCGTTCGCCGGCTTCCGGTTCCCGCGGGAGGTGATCGGGTTGCAGTGTGTTGGTCTCTGCGCTACGGACTTTCCTACCGCGATGTCGAGGAGTTGATGGTCGAGCGTGGAGTGCAGGTCGACCATGTCACCATCTATCAGTGGGTGCGACGGTTCACGCCGATCCTGGCCGAAACTGCAGCAGCCCAGGCCCCGGAAGTTTCCAGCCATCCACGCCAGAGCAGCGACAGCGTCGTTAGTGACTCATGCCGACGGTGATGAGCGTGAGGCTCGCCGCCGGGAGGCTGCGGTGTCACCCGGGGTGGGCTGGGCAAGTTGCGGCGGCAGCGGTCTGCGGGTGTAGGCGCAGTCGGTTGCAGCTCTCGCGCCGTCTCTATTTCCGTCTCATTCGCGTTCGTTCGCTAACGTTCTCGCCTAGTACCGGGTGAAGTTTCCAACGCAGGCCAAGGATGGTAGCGATTGAGTACGGACTCATTACCATAGTCCTGAAAATCGAAAGGTCGGCGGTTCGACCGCGCCCCTGGCCATCACCTCAGCAGCATCAGTGGTATCTTTCGATGCTCTTATCGATGTCTGTCCAACTGACTGTCCCAATTTCGCTGCTTTAGACTGCCTCATGCACGCAGGAAGCAGGCTCCGAAGGACCTTACCGGCATCCGGCAGCGCGGGGGCAGCTACCAAGTTCGGCTCGAGCACTCGGAGGTAGCAGGCGGCTTGGTCCGTCACCACCTCGACGCGTCGGCGGATCTACAATCGTCCGGGTGAGGGTCGCGGTCGTTGGTGCGGGCGTGGTCGGTCTGTCCACCACGGTCGGGCTGCTGGAGCGTGACGTGGAGGCGGTCTGCTACGAGCGGTCGGGCGTTTTGATGAGCGAGCGGTCGGCCGGGTCGTCGCGGATCTTCCGGCTGGCTCATCCCACCCCGGACCTGGTACGGCTGGCCCAGTCGGCTCGGGTCGGCTTCCGCGAGTGGGAGAAGACCGCGGGTACGCCGATGGTCTCCACCAGCGGGTGTGTGGTCAGCGGGGACAACGCGCCGGGGTGGGCGGCGGCAATGAAGGAGGCGGCGGCACCCTATGAGGTCGTCGACGGGGCCTCGGAGCGGTTGCGGCTGCCGGCTGTTGAGCCGCCGTCGGAGGCGTTGCTCGACCCGTCGGGTGGGGTCATTGACGTCGACGCTGTGCGGGCCCACCTGGGCGCACTGACCCGAGACGCCGTGGTGCACGAGCACGTATACGCACTCGAGGTCGACCCGATCGGTGCCAGTGTGTGGAGCCCGACCGGGAAGGCTCGCTTCGACGTGGTTGTGGTGGCTGCGGGAGCAGGGACCTCTCCGCTGGCCGCGCAGGTCGGCATCTACACGCCGACCGCACTCGCGCACCATGTCCGGTTCAGCTTCCCTGTCGATCGTTGCAAGGTGTGGCAGTGCTGGATCGACACACCCACCGCGGGCTTGCGGACGTATCAGCACCAGGGTGGCCCCGGCGTGTGGTCGGTGGGGGGACAGCTCGATTCGGCGGCAACGGCGTGGGAGGTGGGCCG
>DASQVB010000205.1:0-3540 GCA_035640975.1 Pseudonocardiaceae bacterium | reverse complement strand
AGGTCTGGATCTGAGAACTGAACGCTGGTGAACACTCGCCAGCCTCTGTCCATTCGGAATGGATCGAGAAGTCGTAGCCCACGAACTTCTCCCGCATCCGTTAGTCTGCGCCAGCCATGGTTTCCCCCTCCTCCGGCAGAGCCACCGTTACAGGTGCGAGAGGGTGACTTTGCCTCCTTATCAATAATCCCGGACACCCGGCGGTCAGTCATCATTCCCTTAAGTCATCCTCCATGTACCCCAAATTATGTAGTCGCTCTAAACTAGGTGGAGTAGCCCGGGAACATCTCTGCATCTGTGGGTTGATTGTGACCGACTCGCTAGCGGAGATGGCATTGTCATATCCCCTGACGGCCACGGTGTTCACATCGATACCGGGGTGATGGAGTAGGGATCGAGGCCGCTGTTGCGAGGTGCGGTGGGTACTCGGTGTCAAACCGCGCCGCTGACGGATTCGGCAAGTAGGAGCGGCGAGCCTGATCTACCTGCACTAACGCAGGCATGTGTGTGCGATTGCGCTAGCACACCTCCCCGACACTGACTCGCAACGTCCCCTCATGGCCCCCGACTTGTCCACATCGGCTCGGTTGTCCACAGGTCTGGCTGCGGGATATCGACGGCGCCGCCGTGACACGGCAGATTTACGTCGTAGATCACCGAGACACGGGAGACCGGAATGGGGACGACTGCGCAGGGTGTGGACCGCCGAAGCGATGTGTTGGGCAAACGTGGAGAGGATCTGGCGGCGGATTACCTGACGGGTGCCGGTCTCGTGGTGCTCTCCCGCAACTGGCGCTGCCGGGACGGCGAGCTTGACCTGGTTTCCACCGACGGCGAGCGCCTGATTGTCTGCGAGGTCAAGACTCGGTCGGGGACGGGGTACGGGGAACCGTCGGAGGGCGTGACGCCGGCGAAGGCAGCACGAATAAGGCGCGTCGCCGCAGCGTGGCTGCGGACCTACCGGGTCGGCTGGTGCGAGGTCCGCTTCGACGTGGTTGCGGTGCTGTGCCCGCAGGGCGGGCCGGTCACCGTGGAGCACTTGCAGGGTGTGTTCTGATGTCGCTGGCCAGCGCCTGGGCAGTGGCGTTGCACGGGGTCGACGGGGTGCTGGTGGAGATCGAGGCTGACATCGGTCCCGGTCTACCGGGGCTGCACCTGGTTGGACTGCCCGATACCGCCCTGTCCGAGGCGAGGGACCGGGTGCGGGCTGCGGTGCTCAACTCGGGCGAGCGGTGGCCACCGCGACGGATGACCCTGGCACTGTCGCCGGCCACCCTGCCCAAGGGCGGAAGCAGCTATGACCTCGCTCTGGCGTGCTCGTTGCTGGCGGCCGACCGCCGGATCCCGGTCGAGCGACTGCGCGGGCTGGTGTTGATTGGCGAGCTGGCCCTCGATGGCCGGCTGCGTGCAGTGCGAGGGGTACTGCCGGCGGTCCTGGCGGCTCGCCGGGTGGGCATCGACCGGCTGGTGGTGCCGACCGCTGCGCTTGCCGAGGCGGCGCTGGTCGAGGGGGTGCGGGTGTACGGCGCGAATCATCTGAAGGAGGTGATCGGCTGGTTGCGTGACCCCGCCGTCGGGCTGACCCATCCTGGGCCGCTGCTGCCATCCCCACCGGTGGTGGTTCCCGACCTTGCTGACGTGCTGCACCAAGGTGACGCTCGCTGGGCGGTGGAGGTCGCCGCCGCCGGCGGACACCATCTGCTGCTCACCGGGCCGCCGGGAACGGGCAAAACCATGCTGGCCCAGCGGATGGTGGGGTTGCTGCCAGCGCTGACTGATCAGGAGGCACTCGAGGTCACCGCGGTGCACTCGGTGGCTGGCCTGCTGGCTCCCGAGACCCCGCTGATTGCCGGACCCCCATTTGTCGCGCCACACCACACCAGCTCGCTGGCCGCGTTGATCGGCGGCGGTTCGGGACTGGCCAAGCCCGGTGCGGTCAGCCGGGCACACCGGGGTGTGCTGTTCCTCGACGAGGTTCCCGAGTTCGGACCTCGATCGCTGGAGGCGTTGCGCACCCCGCTGGAGGACGGCGAGGTCCGGCTGGCCCGCCGGGATGGGGTGGTGCGCTACCCAGCACGGTGTCTGCTCATACTTGCGGCCAATCCGTGTCCCTGCGCGCCACCCGACGAGCGGGACTGCATTTGTGCCCAGTCGGCCCGCAGGCGGTACCTGGGCCGGCTGTCCGGGCCGCTGCTGGATCGGGTGGACCTGCGGGTGGCGATGCGTCCGGTGAAGAACATGGGCCAGTCCGACATCGACCCCGAAAGCACTGCGACAGTGCGTGAACGGGTGCTCCGGGCCCGGTCCACGGCTCGCGCACGCTGGATGGGTACCGGCTGGAGCACCAATGCCGAGGTGCCCGGGCCGGTGCTACGGCGGCAGTTCCGGCTGCCGAGAGCGGTGACCGAGCCGATCGAGGCGGCGCTGCATCGGGGCCTGGTGACGGCCAGAGGAGCAGATCGCACCTTGCGGTTGGCCTGGACGGTGGCCGACCTGGCAGGGCGGGACCGTCCGCTGGCCGAGGATGTGGCCGTGGCGATGGGTCTGCGGGACCGGAGGGTGGCATGACACCGGGTCAGCGCGAGCTGCACCTGGCGCGCGCCTACCTCAACCGGGTCGCCGAGCCCCCGGCTGCCGCCCTATCCGAGTTGATCACCGAGATCGGTCCGGTGCGGGCCGCCCGGCTGGTGGCCTCGAGGAAGGTCCCCGATCGCGTCGCCGCGGAGACTTCGGCCCGCCGAGACGACGATCGGGCGCAGGCCGATCTGTCCGCGATCGCCGCGCTCGGGGGCCGGTTGGTGATTCCTGAGGACGACGAATGGCCTATCGAGGCGTTCACCTGCTTCGCGACACCTACTGCGCGGGCCGACGCGCGCTGGTGCGCCCCGGTAGCGCTCTGGGCGCGGGGAGCCGCCCGCCTCGACGAGCTGGGTGAGCGAGGTGCGGTAGCGGTGGTCGGGGCGCGGGCCGCGACCGGATATGGGGAGCACGTCGCTGCCGAGTTCGGCTACGGCCTTGCCGAGGGCCGCCACGCGGTGGTGTCCGGCGCCGCGTTGGGCATTGACGGTGCGGCGCATCGGGGCGCGCTGGCCGCCGAGGGCTGCACCGTCGCGGTGCAGGCCTGCGGACTGGATCAGGCCTACCCTGCCGGCCACTTGCGGTTGCTGGACCGGGTCGCCGAACGCGGTGTGGTGGTCAGCGAGTATCCGCCGGGGATCCGGCCCGCACGGTTCCGCTTCCTAGTGCGCAACCGTCTGATCGCCGCGTTTGCCACCGGCACCCTTGTCGTCGAGGCTGGCGTGCGCAGCGGTGCCCGGCGCACTGCTGCCGCCGCGGCTGCGCTGGGCCGGATCGTGATGGCGGTGCCGGGACCGATCACCTCGGCAATGTCTGTGGGCTGCCACCTGCTGGTGCGCGAGGAGCAGGCGGTGTTGGTGACTCGGGTCGCGGAGGTGATTGAGGCCGTGGGACGGATCGGGACCGACCTCGCGCCGCCGTTAAGCCGAACTTTCGTGATCTTGAGCGTGTCTACCCGCGTTG
>DASQVB010000204.1:0-11832 GCA_035640975.1 Pseudonocardiaceae bacterium | reverse complement strand
CAGGGCTTCGTCATCGTGCAGCCCTCAGAGGAGCTGCCCGTGGGCCTGGCGGGTGGTAGTGGGGAGCAGTCCGGAGCCGGCGGGCTGCTCGGCGGACTGATGGGCCGCTGACAGCTGTGCATCCTGACGACGCTCCGGTCGTCCTGCTCGACGAGGACCGCCGTCCGATCGGACAGCTGCCGAAGTCACAGGTCCATCACGCCACCACGCCGCTGCATCTGGCGTTCTCCTGCTACATCGTCGACGATGCCGGTCGGCTGCTGATGACCCGCCGTGCCACCAGTAAGCAGACCTGGCCGGGGGTCTGGACCAACACCTGCTGCGGGCACCCGCTGCCCGATGAACCTGCTGCACAGGCGGCGGCGCGGCGGCTGCGCGAGGAGCTGGGCGTGCAACTGGTGCGCTCGGAGATGGCGCTGCCTGAGTTTCGGTACCGGGCGGTGGCATCCGACGGTGTCGTGGAGAACGAGATCTGCCCGGTGCTGGTGGGCAGCATCGAAGGCCAGCCTCAGCCTGATCCGACCGAGGTACTGGAGCACCGCTGGGCCCCCTGGCCCGACGTGGTTGCCCTAGCAACAGTCGCCCCCTGGGCGATCAGCCCCTGGGCCGCCCTCCAAATCCCCCTGCTCGCCGCCCTGGACCATCCCCTCCTCGGGGAGCGGGCGCGGTGGGGACGGGAACGGGGTGGTCGATGAGGCCGTACACGGCGGCCGCGATGAGGTAAGCGGCGGCGGCGAGCAGGAGCAGCTGGGGGGCGCGGCCGTCGGCCGGCACGATGGTCGCCGCCAGCGCGACCGCCAGCACGTAGCCGACGTTGAAGACCGCGTCATAGAGCGCGAAGACCCGACCGCGCACCGCGTCCTCGACGTCGCTTTGCACCGTGGCATCCAGGCTCAGCTTCACCACTTGCCCGGCCGCGGAGAGGGCGAACGCTGCCATCAGCATCGTGGACATGATCATCGGCAGGCCCAGTGCGACGATCAGTAACCCGGCCACCAGCAGCGCGCCACGGACCGTGCGCCCCCGGCCGAACCTGGCCACCAACAGCGGGGTGAGCACCGCCGCCAGCAGCAACCCAACCGCCCCGGCCACCAGCAGCTGGAAGACCCCGGCCAGCCCGGCCCGCAGTACCCCGTCGGAGGCGAAGGAGTTGCGGTAGAGCAGCAGCGCCACCAGGGTCGTGATGCCGAATGAGAGTCGGTGTGCGGCCAGTGCCACCAGGCCCGCGGCGACGCTGGGTACCCGGGCGGCCGCGGTCAGGCCGTCGAGCAACCCTCTGGCTATCGCGCGGGCTGTCTCGCTGGGCTCGTCGGTGAAGTCCGGTCCCAGCTGCCCCCGGCTCAGGCGGGCGGCCGTCGCGGCCGCGACCAGCGAGCCCAGCACCGCAGCCGCCGTCACCCAGGCTGATCCGGTGTTGCCCGACCCGGTCAGGGCACGCAGCCCGACCGCGCAGATCCCGCCGAAGACCGCGACCGCCGCGCCGACGGTGGCGGCCAGCGCGTTGGCCTCCACCAGATGCCTGCGCGGCACCACATGGGGCAATCCCGCGGACAGCCCCGCCAGCACGAACCGGCTCACCCCGGTGACCAGTAGCGCCCCGAGGTACAGCGGCGCGCCGGCCACTCCAGCCCCGACCGCCAGGGCCACCAGCACAATCGGTACGACCCGCAGCAGGTTGGCGATGACCAGGACGCGGCGACGGTCCCAGCGGTCCAGTAGCGCCCCGGCGAACGGTCCCACCAGGGAGTACGGCAGCAGCAGCACGGCAAGTCCGGCCGCTACGGCTAACGGGTCGGCTTGGCGCTCCGGGTTGAACAGCACGGCGCCGCCCAATCCGGCCTGGAAGACCCCGTCGCCCCACTGCGCGGCGAAGCGGGAACTCAGCAGCCGGCCGAACCCGTGGGTGCCCAGCAATCGCCGAACTCCTACTCGGTCAGGCCGGCTGTCGAGGGCAACGGTGTGGGACGACATCACGAGCACGCAGGCTAGCGGTGTTGTGTGGGTGTGGCGTCAGGTCAACCCGGTGAAGTGTGCGCCCAATCAGGTATGTCCAGCACTTGGCGGCACCGGCGCAAAGTGCGAGACGATGTCGAGGTGGACGAGGTGGAAGCGGGCTCGGCGCTCGTCGCGGCCCCCGCGCTGCGAGATCCAAATTTTTGCCGCACCGTCGTGCTGGTGATCGACCACCGTGCCTCTGGCACGCTGGGTGTCGTGCTCAACCGACCCAGCGATGTGCCGGTGCACGATGTGTTGCCGTTGTGGGGCCCGCACGCCACGGTGCCGCAGGCGCTGTACGTCGGCGGTCCGATGGAGCAGCGCGCGGCGCTGTGCGTGGCCGCGCTGCCCGCCGGAGTGGACGCCGCGCGCACTGCGGGCATGATCAAAGTGCAGGGAGCGTTGGCGCTGATCAGCCTTGATGCCGATCCGGACCTGATGGCTCCCCGGTTGCGCGGACTGCGAGTGTTCGCCGGATATGCCGGTTGGGACCAAGGCCAGCTTGCTGCTGAGATCAAGCGCGGTGACTGGGTCGTGGTGCCCGCATTGCCCGACGATGTGCTCGCCCCGCCGGGCACCGATCTGTGGGGCCGCACGCTACGCCGCCAGGGCATGCCGCTGGCGCTGCTGGCCACCTATCCCATTGACCCGGCGCTGAACTGATGGCGCGCAAAGGCTCGTCCTCAGGCTGGTTCTCGCGGTCGCGCCAGCCTGCGCAGCCTCCTGCTGGCGTGTCGCGGCAGGAACCCGGTCCAGGCCAGGAGTCGGTCTGGGACTACCCGCGCCCGCCCCGTGCCGAGCGGGTGCGCCGCCGCGCCCGGATCGTGCACGGGGGGACGCTGGTGCTCGACACCGATGATGTGGTGCGGGTCTTGGAGACGTCGCACCCGCCGACGTACTACCTGCCGCGGGCGGAGTTCCGGGTACCGCTGTTCGCCGCACCGCGTCTGACGATGTGTGAGTGGAAGGGTGAGGCGTCCTACATCAACCTCGAGGTGCCCGGCGCCGCCCCGCTGCGTGAGGTCGGGTGGTGGTACCCGCAACCAGACCTGCGCTACCCGCAGCTCACCGACCGGGTCGCGGTCTACGTCGGCCGGTTGGACGAGGTGACCCTGGACGGGCAGCTGGTGACACCGCAACCCGGTGACTTCTACGGCGGCTGGGTCACCCCCGACGTCGTCGGCCCCTTCAAAGGCGAACCCGGCACCTGGGGCTGGTAGCTCACGCATGTCTCGGGTGGCGCTTGGCTTCGCTGTGCCGGGAACTGGCTGATTTCTGTAGATTGCGGGCCACCGAAGGGAGTCGGATGGGCGCGCTCGACATACAGGTAGTCATCGATTGCACCGACCCGCGCAGACTCGAGGAGTTCTGGGCAACAGCGCTGAACTACGTCGTGCAGCCGCCGCCGGGTTTTGACTCCTGGGAGGAGTTCGCCGACCAGATCGGGTTACCGCCCGATCTGCTTGGCGCTGTGGTCGACCCGGAGCGCATTAAACCGCGCATCCTCTTTCAGAAGGTCTCCGAAACCAAGACGGTGAAGAACCGGGTGCATCTCGATATCGATGTCGCACCCGGCGTGGCCCTCGGCAGCGAGGAGCGCAAAGCTGCTGCCGGGGGCGCGCTCCAAACAACTGACCGCGCGGGGTGCCACCCTGCTGCGTGAGTACAACGAGCCGATCGGGTGGTGGCTCCTCATGGCAGATCCTGAAGGCAACGAGTTCTGCCTGCACTGACAGGATTCGGGGGACCGCGGCGCTGCGGCTGGATTCTCTGGACGCGATCCCTCTGGCCAGCGCTGGGCCGCAGCGCCCGGCTCTCTGACTCGCTCTGCGGCGGCCGCGACGACATCGAGTGCTACCTCGCCTTGGCCGAGGGAATCGGCAGCGCTGTCTAGCTGGATAACAAGCGCGACACAGTGGTGCGGTTCGTCTCGCCCTCGTTGGCCACCCGGTCGCCCGCCGGGCGCAGGGCGTCCAGCTCGGCGATCTCCGCAGTGGTGAGTTCGACGGCCAGCGCGTGCAGGTTTTCGGCCAGGTAGCGCTGGCGCTTGGTGCCGGGGATCGGCACCATGTCTGGCCCCTTGGCCGCAACCCAGGCCAGCTCTCGATGGGCACTGTCGGGTCGGCGCGGTGCTGGTAGTAAAGATCGACATGGTCCACGCCGAGCCTGTTCAGCGAGGCGTCGATGACGGAGCGGACGCATTTCGAGCGCCCGTCGACCGGGGTCGGGCCAGCGAAGCCACTGCCAGACTTGCGCACGATGCGAACTTGGTGGCGTCGAGCCCGACCCTCGGCTGTCGTTCCCGGACACCGGCTCAGCGCAACAGGATCTGCGGCTGGAGATCTCTCGGGTGGCCACCCTGTTCACCGAGCCGGCGTTCGGCAAGCCGTTGTCGGGTTGCTGGCGGAAAGCCAGCACCATCCCGTGCTGGCCGATGCGCTGCACCAGTGGCTGATCACAGCCCGGCGGGCCGGTGCGGCCGAAGTGCTGCGCAGGGGAGTGCAGCGCGGCGAGCTGCCCGCCGACCTGGACGTGGACATAGCCATCGACGCGCTGTACGAGGCGATCTACTGCCGGCTGCTGGTCAGCCACCAGCCACTGTCGGCACAGTACGCGCGCACCGTCGTTGACGAGGTCTTTGTCGGCTTACGAGCACCTGAAGCCGCTGCCTGTCGTGAACTCGACGTTTACCGACATTTCCCTGCGCGCAAAGGTTGGCCATGTCGAGTTCACGACGTTCACCCGGGGGCGCAGCCAGCGCCGCCACACGTGCAGCCGGCGCAACCAGCTGCCGGCGATGGGATGGCAGCGGCCACTCGGTGGCCCAGCAAACCACCGGCGAGCAGCAGCCCGACCGCCCCGATACCGGCTACCCCGACGATCATGATGAGCGCCGAGCCGCCTGCCCCTAAGGCCAGTCCGCCGCCAGCAGCGCAGACCGCGCCGGCCGCGAGCACCGGTGGGGCGGCCACCCGATTAGCCGCGACGAAGGCGGCGTCCGAGCGCAGCGTTGCCGGAGTACGGACACCGGCGAACCGGTTACGCGGCAGCCGTTGCCGCCAGCCGAGCAGGCCCACTGTGATCAGCCCACTGCCAGCAGCCAGCAGCACCACACCGAGGAGCGCGGACGCAGACACGGTGGCCAGGATACCGGCGGCGAGAATCCCCTCGACCGACCCGCTATGGTAGATGCCGTGAGCACGGCCCGCCTGCTCCTTCCCAGGCCGCGCTGACCAGCGGACAAGTCAGCGCGGCGACCCCTCACGGCTTCAGCGCCTGGGGGGCTTCGCTGTTTCCTGGGGGTATCACACGACCACGGCCGGGCCCGGAAGGACGATCATGAACAGCACCGACGCCGGGGACGTCCCGCCGCAGCGCTACACCGCGGCGCTGGCCGGCGAGATCGAACGTCGCTGGCAGCGTCGCTGGGCACAGCGGGGAACTTTCGACGCACCTAACCCAGTCGGGGCGCTGAGCCCTCCCGACGGCATCCCACTGCCCGAGGACAAGCTTTTCGTGCAAGACATGTTTCCCTACCCGTCAGGGTCCGGGCTGCATGTCGGACACCCACTGGGCTTCATCGGCACCGATGTCTTCGCCCGCTATCACCGGATGACCGGGCGCAACGTGCTGCACACCATGGGCTTTGACGCGTTCGGGTTGCCCGCCGAGCAATATGCCGCGCAGACCGGCACCCACCCGCGAATCACCACCGCAGCGAACATCGAGCGCTACCTGGCACAGATCCGCCGCCTGGGGCTGGGCCACGACGAGCGCCGCCGGGTCGCGACCACCGACGTCGGGTACTACCGCTGGACCCAGTGGATATTCCTGCAGATCTACAACGCGTGGTACGACACCAAGGCGCGCAGAGCTCGCCCGATTGCCGAACTACACGCCGAGTACGCCCACGGCACCCGGTCCACACCGGACGGTCGCAACTGGCCGGAGCTGACACCCACCGAGCAGCGGGAGATCATTGACTCGCACCGGTTGGTCTATCTGTCCGAGGCGCCGGTGAACTGGTGCCCGGGGCTGGGCACCGTGCTGGCCAACGAAGAGGTCACCGCCGAGGGTCGCAGTGACCGCGGTAACTTCCCGGTATTCCGGCGCAACCTGCGGCAATGGATGATGCGGATCACCGCCTACGCCGATCGGCTGCTCGACGACCTGGACCGGCTGGACTGGCCGGAAAAGATCAAGACTATGCAGCGCAACTGGATCGGGCGCTCGCACGGCGCCCGGGTCCGGTTCCCGGTGCAGACCGCGATCGGCGGACAGGCCGGCATCGAGGTGTTCACCACCCGCCCCGACACGCTGTTCGGAGCGACATACATGGTGCTGGCTCCCGAACACCCGCTGGTTTCGGCGATCACCGCCAAGACCTGGGAGTCCAGCACAGACCCACGGTGGACGGCCAGCGCAGCCACCCCGGTCGAGGCGGTCGCGGCCTACCGGCAGACCGTGTCACGGCGCAGCGACCTGGAGCGTCAGGAGAGCCGCGAGAAGACCGGTGTGTTCACCGGGGCCTATGCGACGAATCCGGTCAATGGCCAGCAGATTCCCGTCTTTATCGCCGACTACGTGCTGATGGGCTACGGCACCGGCGCGATCATGGCGGTTCCCGGGCACGACCAGCGCGACTGGGAGTTCGCTCGCGAGTTCGGGCTGCCGATCGTCGAGGTGATCTCGGGTGGTGACGTCGAGCACGCCGCCTACGTCGGGGACGGCGCCGCGGTGAACTCCGCCAACGACGAGGTGAGCCTGGACGGCCTGGCCGTCGACGAGGCCAGCAAAGCGATCACCGAATGGCTCAGCGAGCGCGGCTACGGCGAGGGCACCGTGAACTACAAGCTGCGGGACTGGCTGTTCGCCCGGCAACGGTACTGGGGCGAGCCGTTCCCGATCGTCTACGCCGTCGGCGAGGACGGCGAACCCGACCTGCGCCACCCGATCCCGCTGCCAGAGCGGTTCCTGCCGGTGGAGCTGCCGGACGTGGTGGACTACTCCCCGACCACCTTTCAGCCCGACGACCCGAACACCGAGCCGGCCCCGCCGCTGGCCAAGGCCCGCGACTGGGTCGAGGTCGAGCTCGACTTGGGTGACGGCCCGAGGCGCTACGTCCGGGACACCAACGTGATGCCGCAGTGGGCGGGATCCTGCTGGTACCAGCTGCGCTACATCGACCCGTACAACGACGACGCGATGTGTGATCCGCTCAACGAGCGCTACTGGATGGGCCCGCGTCTGGCGCTGCACGGCGACGACGACCCTGGTGGCCTGGACCTGTACGTCGGCGGGGTCGAGCACGCAGTCCTGCACCTGCTCTACGCCCGATTCTGGCACAAGGTGCTGCACGACCTGGGGCACGTCAGCTCGGAGGAGCCCTACCGCAGGTTGTTCAACCAGGGTTACATCCAGGCGTACGCCTACACCGACGCGCGCGGACGCTACGTCCCCGCCGAGGAGGTCGTCGAGTCCGACGGGCGGTACCTCTACAACGGCGAACCGGTCACGCGCCAGTACGGAAAGATGGGCAAGAGCCTGCGCAACGTGGTGACCCCGGACGAGATGTGCGACACCTATGGGGCCGACACCTTCCGCGCCTACGAGATGTCGATGGGACCGTTGGATGCGTCCCGGCCCTGGGCGACCAAGGATGTCGTCGGACTGCAGCGGTTCCTGCAGCGGGTCTGGCGCAACCTGGTCGACGAGAACACCGGTGAGTTGCAGGTGACGTCCGAAATCCCGGACGAACCGACGCTCAGGGCCGTGCACAAGGCGATCGCCGGGATCAGCGAGGACTACGCGATGCTGCGCTGCAACACCGCGGTCGCCAAGCTCATTGAGCTGAACAACCACGTCACCAAGGTGTACGGCGGGCATGCCGGCACGCCACGCCAGGTCGCCGAGTCGCTGGTGCTGCTGCTCGCGCCGGTCTGCCCGCACATCGCCGAGGAGCTGTGGGAACGGCTCGGTCACGAGGACTCGCTGGCTCATGGACCGTTTCCCGAGGCCGATGAGCGCTATCTGGTTGCGGACACCGTCGAGTACCCGATCCAGGTCAACGGCAAGGTTCGGGCCCGGGTGACGGTGTCGGCATCAGCAACGCAGGACGACGTGCGCCACGCCGTGCTTACCGAACCCAAGATCGTCGAACTGCTCGAGGGGGTGCAGCCGCGCAAGGTCATCATCGTCTCCGGTCGCCTGGTCAACGTCGTGGTCTAGGCAAATGATGGCTGCCACCGGTGTAGTCGCCGGCTGATCGGGTAAGTCTCCGGTGGCAGTACTGGACGCGATACCTGGGAGGACCTATGGCAACCGGCGAGACCGGCTTCGACGACGTGACATTCGACTTGGTCTCGGTGCAGTACCACTCGCTGAAGGCAGGACACGATTACGGCCAGTACGTCCGCGATGCGGACAACGCCGGCCTGACCGATATCGCGGATTTCTTCCGAGAGGTGATGAAGCAGGATTCAGAACGTGCCGCCAAGTGCCACGAGTTCCTGAAGAGCATGTCCGGTAGCGACCAAGCCGGACCAGCGGTCACCTGACTTGACACGGTGCGGGGGTGGGACCGAGGACGTCGGTCCCACCCCCGTTGCGTTGGCTACGAGGCGGCGAGCACGTGCTTGTTAGGGACGCAGTGCGTCATCGTCTTCCTGTTCACATCCCGTGGCCCGTTCTTGCCCAGGTTCTCCAGCCGGTTGTGCTCCGCCTCCGACAGCTGCTGAGTCGGCAACGGCGGCAGATCGCGGACGTCGTCGGCGCTGATGCCCAGCCCGTCCCCGACCCGCTGGCCCAGCTCGTCCTCGGCCATGAAGCAGTGCCATACCATCCGTCGCTGCACTTCGGCGGTAGCCTGCCCAATGTTCTCGACGAAGTTGTGCACCAGGTCGTCGCGCTCCCAGTCCTCCATCAGCCGGAACCGTTCGCCAGCCTGCTGGTAGTCGTTGGTTCGTGGGATCCGCGCCCGGGTCAACCGGCCCTCGATGACGGGTCCCAGTTCGTTGTGGGTGGTGCGGTCGGCCTCGGCCAGCCCACCCATGGTCGACGGCTCGTAATTGACGTGCGGGTTCTCTCCGCCGCTATCCACGAAGTAGGTCATCAGCCCGTCGCGCTGGTTGGTGGCGACCTTGGCGTTCTTCGCGGAGTTGACCGGCAGTTGCAAGTAGTTGGGGCCCACCCGGTAGCGCTGGGTGTCGCTGTAGGAGAAGGTTCGCCCGACGAGCATCTTGTCGTCGGAGAATTCCAACCCGTCGACCAGCACGCCGGTGCCGAAGCTGATCTGCTCGTTCTCCGCGAAGAAGTTCTCGACGTTGCGGTTCAGTTGCAGTGTGCCGACCTTCTTCGGCTCATAGAGCTCTTCTGGCCACACCTTGGTGTCGTCCAGCGGGTCCCAGTCCAGCTCCGGGTGGTCGTGGTCATCCATCATCTGCACCAGCAGGTCCCACTCGGGGTAGTCGCCGCGCTCGATGGCCTCGTACAGGTCCTTCGACGCGTGGCCCAAGTCGTTGGCCTGGATTGCGGCGGCGTCGGCCTCGGTCAGGCTGGCCACTCCACATGACGGCATCCAGTGGTACTTGACCAGCTTGGCCTCCCCGTCGGCGTTGACCCACCTGTAGGTGTTCACCCCGAAGCCCTGCTGATGGCGGTAGTCGGCGGGGATGCCCCGGGGGCTGAACAGGTTCACCAGCATGTGCATCGACTCCGGGGTCTGCGACATGAAGTCGAAGATCCGGGCCGGCTCCTGGCGAAAGGTCACCGGATCGGGCTTGAGAGCGTGGATCACGTCAGGGAACTTGATCGCGTCGCGGATGAAGAACACTCCGAGATTGTTTCCGACAAGGTCCCAGTTGCCATCCTCGGTGTAGAACTTGATCGCGAACCCGCGCGGATCGCGGGCCGTCTCCGACGAGTCCCGCCCGCCGATCACTGTGGAGAACCGCAGCGCCACGTCGGTCTGCTTGCCCTCGGTCGAGAACAGCTTCGCTCGGGTGTAGCGCTCGATCGGTTCATCGCCCCACTTGCCGGTGGCGGTGAAGGTCCCGTAGGACAGGAACCCACGGGCGTGCACCACCCGCTCCGGGATCCGCTCGCGGTCGAAGTGGCTGATCTTCTCCAGGAACTGGTAGTTCTCCAGAGTGGCCGGTCCGCGGGCCCCGATGGTGCGCTGGTTCTGGTTGTCGGAAACCGGGTGGCCCTGGCGATTAGTCAGGGTGGGCTGTTCACTGCTTGACACGTCCCTCAATCCTCTCGAGGTGGTTTGGGGTCGGCGGTTCTGATGGATTACCCGCTCGCAGGCCAACGCAATCGAATCGGACGTGCGAACGTCGCCGCTCGCCTGCTTGGGCCAACGGTGACGGTGTGGGCAATCGCGTGCCGGCGCCGGACGGGTCGAAGTGGCATCCCGTTGCGCCGCCGCAGGCCCCGATATGGAGACATATCGAGCCAATCGGCCCCCGGATGACCCCGATAGGTCTCCATATCGGGGTCATCCGGGCAGTTCAGCGGTTGGCCGACATTGCTTCGCGGACCATGTCCTTTGTTCGGTCGAACAGCGATACCACCGGACCGGCGACGGTGTTGGCGGTCGCGGACTCGACGCCCGGATGGGGATGCGTCGGTGCCATCGCCTCCGCCGCCCGGACCATGCTGACCAGAGGCTTCAACTCCGATGCCGCCACTTCCCGGCGCAGGTAGCGAAACTCGTAGGCCTCCTCGTTATGTGCGTGCGTCAACACGCTGACTCGCAGCTTGGCGAGCAGTAACGGGAACTGGTTGGAGTCCGGCCCGACGTCCTCGAGTCTCGCGAGCATCTCCTTGGCCTCGCGTTCCTCGGCGAGCCGGTCGTCGACGATGTCACCACCACCATGCACCCCGGTTCGCACCAGCGGGTGAATCAGCTGCTCCTCCGCGGTCTCATGCACCGCGAGCAACTTCACCAGCCGCTCGTAAGCGTCCCGGCGCGCCTTCCCGGTGGACTTCTCCACCTCGGTGAACAGATCCCGGATCTGCATGTGCTGGCCGATCAGGAACTCGACCACATCGTGCGCCGCATCCACCTTTGCTGACTCTGCTGTCTGGGTCATGGTGTCCCCTCACGCCTTACTGGTCGCGCCCTGGCGCAACTCGGGTCGTGGGTGCGGGCCCTCGGTCTCGACCCGGTAGTCGGTGTCGAACACCGAGTTGTGCTCGGCGATGACGCGGTCGCTGGCCGGGTCCTCGCCGCCCATCAGGGCGTCTTGCATCTTCTGGAACCGCTCGTGGGACTCGCTGACGAAGCCGGTGCCCAGCGTCGTCAAATCCACCTGGGTATCGAGCAGCTCGCGCAGGTAGGCCTTATTGGGCTCGAAGGTCAGCACGTTCGGCAGCTCCGGAGCGAGCATCTCGGCGGGGTCACGCCCATCGTGCTTGCGCATCAGGTCACATGCCGCATGCAGATGCTCGAGCTCCATGTTCAGGTGCAGCTCCCAGATCGCCTTGACCTTGCGGTCGGACTCCTGCTCCATGAACGAGTAGTAGAGGTAGCACTCGTTGTACTCATGGTTGACCAGCCGCTCCCACCAGGTCTCACCCGGGTCGAGCAGCGACTCGTAGTGCGTGACGTGCTCCTCCTCGACCATCGCGATCTCCTGATAGAGCTGACGCGCGATCGGCTCCATGTACTGCGGGCCGACGTTGTTATAGAAATTCAACGTTTGCTGCTCGGCGGACAGGATCGTGAGGGCGTGCAACTTCGAGATCGGTGCCGCAGCGCTGCGGTCGTAGGGCTTGCGCACGTTGTCGATCGGGTGCCGGTGCTCGTAGCGGGTGGGCCGGCCCGGCATCACC
>DASQVB010000203.1:0-5574 GCA_035640975.1 Pseudonocardiaceae bacterium | reverse complement strand
TCTCTCGTGAGATGACCGACTGGTTTCGTCCCAACCGGGCAGCGATCGAACGGGCCGATAAATTCTCACAAATCCCCCGGAGAATCTCGTCCCGATCCTCGACCATCAATACATTACCACGCACCCAAGCCTCCGTTCATCCCACAAGATCATCTCATGTGATGCACTGAGTGCTTGAAACCGCCCCCGCCATGTGGTCAAGTACGTCGGCACCTGTCACAAATCACCAACGGCCCACCCGCGTCCCAAATGCCGATCCTCAGTGGAACACGGCAGTCAGCCGGCGAGGTGCCCGTATGGCTTCGCGTCGATCACGGAGTTTGGCAGGGTGGCCGGGTGAGCATTCGCTACCCCGCCCCGTTGGGACCCGGCGATCGCATCGCGGTGACCTCACCGTCTGCTGGAGTGGGTAGGGAGATGCGGCCTCGGCTGGAGTTTTGCATCAAGCACCTGCGCGACTTGGGTTATGAGGTGGTCGTCGGCGAGTGCATGGACGGATCCGGTGTCACCAGTGCCCCCGCGTCCGCCCGGGCTGCTGAGCTCACCGCGATGCTCGTCGATCCGGCGATCTGCGCCGTGGTGCCGCCCTGGGGTGGGGAGTTGGCCATCGACTTGCTGCCGCTGCTCGATTTCGAGGCGATCAGCGCGGCGGAGCCGACGTGGCTGGTGGGTTATTCCGATCTCACGACGGTGATGGTGCCCCTGACCCTGCGTACCGGGATCGCGACCCTGCATGGCAGCAATCTTATGGACACTCCCTGTGTGGTCCCCGAGCTGCTGCTGCCGTGGCTCGCCGCGGCCACCGCGCTCCCCGGAAGCGTGCTGCGCCAGGGTGACGCGACGGCGTACCGCAGCGGCCGGCACGACCACTACGCCTTCCACCCGCAGGTGCAGGAAATGACGCTCAATACCCCGGGGCGGTGGAAGCGGCTCGGCTCGCAGGACCGTGCGGCGGCGCAGGTCTGCGCGACGGGACGGATGATCGGCGGCTGTTTGGAGACCGTGTCGATGCTGCCCGGTTCGCCCTACGGCGACGTTGCCGACTTCGCCGCGCGGCACGCGCCTGAGGGTCTGCTCGTCTATGTCGAGGTCGCCGAGGCTGAGGCCGTCACGGCGGCGCGGATGTTGCACCACCTGCGCCTCGCCGGCTGGTTTGATCGCGCCAACGCCGTGCTCGTCGGCCGTTCGGCTGGTCCGCCGTCGGGTCATTTCAGTCAGCACGATGCGCTCGTGCACGCCCTTGGTGATCTGTCGGTGCCGGTGCTCTACGACGTCGACCTCGGACACATCCCACCGCAGCTGGCGATCGTCAACGGCGCGTTGAGTACTGTCGAGCTCACGCCTACGACCGCCACCCTCGTCCAACACCTCACCTAAGGAGTCACCCCAAGAAGGGGCCTATCCACCCTCCTCCAGCTTCCTTCACGTACGGGGGCGCCTCCGGATTAGACGCAGGGGAAGCAACCAGCCCGCGCTGACCTGGCGCTCAGCACATGGCAGCGATACGCCCGTTGAAGATCCACATGCGGAACGGCGTCGAAGCGCACGCAAGGTGAAGACCACGAGCATCGGTCAGCGTCAGCGTGGTGTATCCACCACCGATCTGGGGCAGCGGCGCGACCGTCTCAACGAGGTCCGCGAGTGGGCCAGGAGGTACTGACGCACGCCGTGCCATGGTGAGTGGATCTATCTGGGACTCGGCAGCAAGTTATTGTGGTTGTCTTGTCATTGATACGTTGGTTGTTTTTCGTTGTCGGGCTGGGTAGAGCCAGGATCGGGACGCCTCGGTTGTGCAGGCGATGGTCGAGTCCCCGAGGCGGCGTCTGGCCGTGCTTTTTGGGTCCGTTTTTCCTTACTCGCTTTTTCCTTACTCGCTGGTCCCGGGTTGTTCGATCGTGCTCGCTGCGGGTTACCGGGTTGCTGTGCTTGGGGTCCACGGTGGTCAGCCTTGGGTGGCCGGTCCCCATCGGTGGGAGCCTCGCGCGTCGTGTCATCGCAGTCACACGGGTCGGTGTTGGTCGTCCGCGACTTTGTATTCGCTGTGTGCGAGTTGGTAGTGACGGTCCGCGATCTCACTTCATCGGTGGTTACCGTCGATGAGGGCGGTGGCACAACCGGGCCGTGATCCGACGCAGGTGGCGTCTGAGTAGGGGGCGCTGACACCAGGCGATGGGCTGCGGGCACGTGCTGTTGATGCGCGGCTACGGGAGAGGGGTCTAGGGAGGATGCCTCGGCCGGTGTCTGCCCAGCAGGTTCCGCTGGCGCATTGATGGCAGGAACGGTTGCTGGATGCCCATCACTGATTACAGGCGTCACGGGAGCCGGTAGCTGATCCAGGGTTAGCCCGACAGCAGGTGACTCGGTGGACAACGAGGTCGTGAACACGGTCACCCCGGTTAACACCAGCACCAGCGCGGCGCTGGCCACCAGAGCAATCACCGTCCCCGGCATCTTGAACATCAGTCCGTCGCCTCGACCGACCCACCGCCGTGCGCCCGAGGCACACCGCGACTGCGGCGTCGGGGCAGATACCAGCTCGCCACCCTGTAGCGGCCCGTCAACGGGCGTGACCGCCTTGACGGTGGGAGCAGCAGGGTGCGGCTTCGAGCTGGGGACGGGCTGGAAAAGATCCCCGGCTGGACGTGTGCGGATCGAGGGGTTCGGCCAACTCACACCCTCGCTGATTCCAGCGGACCGCGCAAACCCCTGCCTTGCGGGGCCGGGACCAGCAGGTGACTGGTGCGGATTCACGGCTGCCATAACCTCCTTGCGGTTCACCGGGCACAGTTGGAGACACGGCACTTGGCGCCCAGTAGCTACTATCTGTGTTCGGCTGGTTACGCCGTTCACACGCAGATCGCTCAGCCTGCCCGTGCCGTTACAATCACCGTGATCAAGGGCCACTGGGCTTTGCCCGGCCGCGTAGCCGCACTCTGTGTAGTGGTCACGCACGACAACGGCGGCCGCGCGGTCACTGCCATGGGTCATACCTTCAAGAGGCTTCCCACGGTGGCTGCTGAGGCGACGTGTTGCAACGCCGCCAAGCAGGCTGTGCGAGCTGTACTGCGGCTTGCGGATCGCCGCAATGTACTCATCTGCGGTGTTGCGCGCTGATGTCGGCGCCCGGTCTTCGCGCCCGGGCGATCGTGGACTACCGGGAAGCGCCGTAGATGCCGCTGCCCGGACGGCTGCGCCGAGGCACCCATGATTGGCCGGGTGGAACCAATGCCCACACTGAACGGCACAGTTGGACTCCATCCCGTCCGGGCATGGGTAGCCCCTTCAAGGGGGCGCGGGTGGGCCGGAGATCGCGGCTTCCCAATTGGTGAAAGGTTTGCTGTTTCTCGGGTCGTGTTTGCCCCGGTTGTGCTGCCCTGGGTGTGTCAGTGGCCGGTGGCGGTGAAGTGCATCCAGTCCTTGGGGACGTTCCAGGACCCGCCCCAGCTCCAGCCGATTGCGGCGAATTCGCGGACGGTCTGGTCACCGGGCAGAACCATGCCGGGGCGGTGGTTGGCGCGGTCCAGATATGCCGAGGCGAGCTCGGGGAGCACCAGGTTGCCGTTGAGGTAGGGATTGCTGAAGGGGTTGAGGTCCACGGCCAGGCCGTAGGCGTGTGCCGACCAGGTGGTCTGACCGCGGGTGGGGCGGCAGACGAAGGCGCTGGTGTTGTTGCCGTCGCCAGTCGGTGGCGCGGTCAGCTCGGCCGGTGTGGTGACCTGCATTTCCTCGATGGGGAATTGCCGGGCGTAAAGCTGGCCGAAGACCTTGGTGACCGCGGTGGCGACGGTGGTGTTGACGATCATTTCGCCGGTGTGTGTGCGGTTGTCGAAGCCCCAGAAGGACATGGTCAGGTAGCGCAGGTCGCCCGCCGCGACCGGGCAGGCCGGCTGCCAGGTGCTGCGAGCCAGGACCGCCAGGGACACCGGGCTGATCGTGCTGTGGTAGCGACCGTCGGTCGGCGGCGCCAGGTTGTCCCTGGTCGGCAGCCGGCGGTCGATCAGCTGAGGCGGTGTGGGCAGGACTTCACCGTAGCCGTCAGGACGCAGCGGCAGCGGGTGCGCGCCGACCTGCCACACCGCCACGGGTGCGGGTGTGGTGGTCGCCACGGTGCCGGTCGGGGTGGAGCTGGGTGGCGTCGCGCGCTCCGGGACCGGCACAGCTTTACCGGGGGCCGTGATGACCGGCGCCGCGGCCGGTTTCCCGGCCGGGCTGGCCGCACAACCACCGATCATCGCCACCACGACGGCGACAACCATGGCCCAGCGAAGCAACAGCGCGCGGGAGAGGCCCATGCCCCAAGTCTCCAGGTCTGACCGGAACCTCCCGTCAGACCACCCTCACCTCTGTCACGACGACCTGAGACGGCCGGTGATCTGTCAACGGCAACGCCCACGATCTTCGCAACCAACTTGTTCGGTTCCTACCGAACATTCGATCATGCCGCGAGTCGCGCGGTATTGCCGCGGAGTGCGTTCTGGGCCGATGTCAGCACGGTTGTGACTGGCCGGGCCGTCCTCGGGTGACGAGCTCTGCCAGAGAGACTCGGGGGGAGTGGTGTCAGTGCCAGCGAGCAATAGTCAAGACCTGTGGATGAAGATCTTTTAGGCGGCTGCGGGTTGGGGGTGCTCGTCGGGTCGCTCGACGAGTTGGCCGCTGTCGGAATGTTGCGCCTGCTCGGACGAGCGCGACCAGGTGCGGTGCGTTGACCGCGCGCCAGCGGTTCTGTGCGGCCTCGATGAGCTTGAATGCCATCGCCAACCCCGCTGCCCGCGAGCCCGGATCGCGGGTGATCTTGGTCCGGTGTCTGACGGTGGCGATAGTCGATTCAATCGGATTTGTCGTGCGCAGGTGGATCCAGTGCTCGGCGGGGTAGTCGTAGAACGCCAGCAGCTGCACGAGGTCGTCGGTGATCTTCGCGGTGGCCTTGGGGAACTTCACTTCGTAGGCGGCCTCGAACGCCCGCACGGCGTCGAGTGCGTGGCGGCGGTCCTCGGCGTTCCAGATCTCCGCGAGCGCTTTCTTCGCCCCGGGATGCGCGGACTTCGGCAGTGCACCGGAGGTCGATAGCTTCGTTCCAAGCCGTCATTCTCGTTCAGGGATGACCTGCACTACCGGCTTCAACCAGCGGAGACGAGCCGGCTGGCGTCCCGGGCTGCTGTCACTCCAGCGTTGCTGAGTAGCCGATGAGCACCGACCCGGTAAATCAGGCCAAAGCTAGTCTACTCACAGTGATATTGGCTGGTCAGAGGTAGCCCCTCCGGCAGGATTTGAACCTGCGCTCCCGCCTCCGGAGGCCGGGTCCCGGCATCCACTGTCAACCCGGTGACCGGCATGGTGTACACGGACGAAGCCGAGTACCGGCGGGCGTTTGACACGGGGGTCTCTCTGGTTTGCGTCCTCGCCCGCAGCCGTTGTTCAGAGGATGTCCTCGACGTTCCCGAACGTGGCGTCGACGGCTGTCAAAGCGCAGGCGCGAAGTGCGTCGGCGGCCTGACGTGCTTGATCACGAGTGAGGTCAACGCTGTGCTGACGGACCGTGAGAGTGATGTACGGATCGAGATCGTTCGCCTGCAC
>DASQVB010000202.1:0-6434 GCA_035640975.1 Pseudonocardiaceae bacterium | reverse complement strand
TCTTTCCACTCGCCCGACTGCCGGTCGAAGGTACGGGGGGTGGAGGCCACCGTGAAGTTTGCTACCGCGGCCCCGGACGGGGTGAAACGCAGCTCCGGATCGGCCGTGAGGTTGCCGATCACCGTGATGACAGTTTCGCCGGCCACGTCAGCCCTTCCTCCCGGCCTCGCGCCGCAGCACCTTGGTGCGCAGGATCGTCTCGCTCAGTGAGAGCTGCCGGTCGAGCTCGGCCACCGTGTCCGGGGTGCAGGAGATGTTGACCACCGCGTAAATGCCCTCGGTGCGCTTATTGATCTCGAAGGAAAGCCTGCGTTTGCCCCAGATCTCGACCTTGTCGACGCTGCCGCCCTGCGTCCGCACGACGCCGAGGAACTGCTCCAGCGACGGCGCAACGGTGCGCTCGTCGAGTTGTGGATCGAGGATGACCATCATCTCGTAATGACGCATGAAGACCACAAACCTCCTGTGGACTGGTCGGCCGCGGACTCTCCGCGGCAGGAGGATCTTGCCGTCTCGCGATCAACATCAGCGTGACGACCTGAGGACGATAGCAAACGGCCGCCCCGCGACAGTAATCGCGGGGCGGCCGTCAGTGTGATCTGCTCATTGGCGAGACCCGAACGAGTGTCAGCGCCGACCGAGCACCCAGCTGCGCAGCAATGCAGCGCTCACGCTGGCCAGCATCAACACCGCCACCAGCACCGGCAGCGCGATGCGATCGACACCGCTTGCCTCCAACGCCGACGCCCGACCTGCGGCAGCGACGTCGTTAGCGGCGGCACTCTGCTTGCCGGGAGCGGCCGTGTTGCTCACCGACGGCGTACCGAACAAGTCCGCAGTCAGCATGCCCGCCGAGAGCCGTCCCAGTGAGCCGGGTCGGCCGATCGCCAGCAGTTCTGCATAGTTGTAGTGCGGCAACCCGCTACTGTAGAGGCCCAGCGCGTAGGGGAAGGGCGGCGCCATCGGGCCGAAGAACGGACCGAAGCCCGCAGGGCTCAACGCTGGTGGACCCGCCGCCGGCTGCGGTTGTTCGGCCGGCGCCGCAGGCGGCGACGCGGCCGGCGCCCCAGGCGACGACGGCTGGCCCAGAGCCGGAACCGTGCCGCCAGCGGCATCCCTGGCCGGAGCCAAAGCAGGGGCAATCATCGCCTCAACAGGTGCAGTGAGTGGCGTAATGGCTTCGGCCGTGATGGAACACACCGGTGCCACTGGTCCAGCCATCTCGCGCAGCGCAGGGGTGGCGTCAAACGTGGACGAGCCGTTGGCGGGCACCCGGCCAACGTCGACGACAGGAAGGCTTGCCGCCCGCACACCTACACGCTGCCCTGGAGCGCCACGCACCGTATCCCCGCAGCTGCCCACCAACATCGGTGATGGAGCCGCTGCCTGGGCCGCCTCGGTCGAAACGGTGGAGGGTGCAGCGAGGGCGGTAAAGCCCACGCCGAACGCGCTCGCGGCGCACAGTAACGTGGCTGCTCCCGCAACCGTTGTCACTCTGGCCCGTGTACCCATAGGTCCCTCCGCGTCGCTCAGTACCCGGTTGTGTCGTGAGAGTAACGACCATAGAGCCTCCCTGTGACGGCGACCAGCACTTTCAGCAGATCGAGATTACGCTGTGCACTCACCGTGCACTCACGGTAGGCCATGCGGGGTGTGCCGATCAGTCCCCGGCGTCCTCGTCTAGGCTGCCGTCATGCGCATCGGCGCCCACGTCAGCGATGGCGATCCGATCAAGGCCGCTACCGAGCGCAACGCAGCGGCAGTGCAATTCTTCCTTGCAGATCCGCAGGCCTGGACGGCACCCCGGGCGCACCCCCACACCGCCCAGTTGCGCGCTGCTGACCTAGAGATTTATGTGCACTCACCGTATGTGATAAACCTGGCGTCGTTGAACAATCGCATCCGCATTCCGTCCCGCAAGTTGGTTGCTCAGCACGCGGCCGCCGCTGCCACGATCGGGGCGCACGGATTGGTGGTACACGGCGGCCATGTTACTAAGGGTGAGGACCCCGCCCAAGGTGTCGACAACTGGCGCAAGATGTTTGCCCGGCAGTCAGCCGACGGCGGTTTCGGCACTCGGATTCTGGTTGAGAACACCGCCGGTGGAGATAACGCGATGGCGCGGCGGTTCGAGTCGTTGGCCCGGTTGTGGGACGCGATCGGTGCCTATGACGTCGGCTTCTGCTTGGATACCTGTCACGCGTTCGCCGCCGGGGAGGATCTGGTCGGCGTAGTCGACCGGGTCATGGCCATCACTGGCCGGATCGACCTCGTGCACTGCAATAACTCCCGTGACGAGTTCGGTTCCGCGCGGGACCGCCACGCGCCGGTGCGCCAAGGCACCATCGAGGCCGAGCATCTGGTCGCAGTGTGCGCCGCGGCAGGTGCCACCGTCATCCTCGAGACCGACCCCGACACCCAGGCCGAAGACATCGCCTGGCTCCGCGAGCAGCTGGGCCCCTAAGCCCGACATGGAGACATAACGGGGCTATCGAGTCGTCGTTACCCCGATACGTCTCCATGTCGGGGTGGGGAGCACCCGAGTGTCGGGGGCGTCGGCGAGGAGGCCGGCGTGGGGGTCGTCGGTGTCAGTGGCGCCGGTGTCAGTGGCGCGGACTGGGTCGTGGGTTGGGCGCCAGATGTGCCGTAGTACCAGGGCCATCAGGAGCAGCACTGCCACGTCACGCAGCAGCACAGCGCCCAGGAATGGCTCGATAGGGAGGCCCTGGCGGTCCACGCCAAGGTAATAGGCCATCCGAGGGGCCCAGACCAGCGCGTCGAGCACCATCCAGGCCAGCACCGGCTTCCACCGGGGGATCGCCAGCACCGCGAGCGGAACCAGCCACAACGAGTACTGCGGGCTCCATACCTTATTAGTGAGCAGAAACGCGCACACCACCAAAAAGCACAGCTGGGCCAGCCGTGGGCGGCGCGGCGCCGCCAGCGCCACCCAGCCGATCCCCATGCAGGCCAGGACAAACAGTGCCGCGCTGACCAGGTTGAGTACCACGGGGATCTGCCCGGGTTGCAGTGTCCCATCGAAGCCGGGCCAGCCGGTGAAGGTGGATACCACGGTGTACAGCGAGTCCGGGTCGGCGCCGCGCCGGCGGGACATCCTGAAGAACTCCGCCCATCCAGCCGGGAACAGCATTGCAACCGGCAGGTTGACGATCATCCACGCCAATGCCGCAGCAACGGTTGCCTGCAGTCCGGCGCGCAGCCGTCCGGCCCGCAAACACAGCAGCAGGATGGGGACCAGCAGGAACAGCGGGTAGAGCTTGGTGGCTGCGCCCAGTCCGAGCAGCACCCCGGCAAGCACCGGACGGCGCCGGGCCCAGGCCAGTAGCCCCGTCGTGGCCAGCGCGGTGGCCAGCGCGTCGAAGTTGGTGAAGACGTGGACCAGCACCAGGGGTGACAAGGCCGCCAAGGCCGCATCCCACGGTCGTCGCGGCGACAGTGCAACCAGCGCCCAGACCGTGACCAGCCACGCAGCGGCCAGCAACACCGCGCTGAGGTCGAAGTACACGACGGCAGGCGCCGAACCGGGCAGCCAGCCGCGGTCGGCCACTGCCACCCACGACTGCGCGAGCTTGGCGACGACCCACTGGTACATCCCGGTGATCACCGGGTACTCCATATACCGCACCTGCTCGCCCGGCTCGCCCCGATTCTCGATCCACGAGGTGGCGTACGGCAGGCCCGACAACCCGGGGCGGTCCAGCCGCTCTGCGGTATAAAGCGGGACCGTGTCCGAGTAGCACATCGCCCGGTACTGCCGGCCGTCGCGCCAGTCCACCTGCAGCACACCGGCACTGTCCGGGTAGGTCTGCAGGCAAGGCGCTTTGGCCAGCCAGCCGAGCGTCAACGTGATCGTCGCGAGGAGCAGTACCACCCGCAGCGGGGTCCAGAACCAGTGCCGGCCCAGCACGGCGTGCCGGCCCAGCGGACCGCCCACGATCCGGCTGGCCCGCCGGGGCACCGGATCGGTCCAGCTGGGCACCACCCGCTGCGACGGAGTCAGGGAGCGCCCGTCGATCTGGCGCCCGTCGATCCAGCCCCCCGCGGAGCCGGCATTCATACGGCGACGGAGCACGATGGTGACGCGACGAAGCTGCAGGCGACGTCGCTAACGATCCTCTCCCTCGTCGTCGTCATCGTCCTCCGGCGGGGAGTCGTCACATCCGAACGGGAAGCAGTCTCGCAAGGACGGCTTGGTCGGCTCCTCCTCCTCAGGATCGTCCGGGATAGAGAAGGAATCGGAATCGGGTTCAGGCTTGGCGGATTGCGTGGTCCGCACGCGCTCGCGCTTGGCCGGCGTCGGTGGAGCCGGCTGCACGGCAGGCCGGGCCGCCGGCCCGATCAGCTTGAACTCGGGGAAGGTCTCGATCGGAGCGCCCGCGAGGTAGGAGTTCATGAATCGCTGCCAGACCGCTCCTGGCAGGCCTCGGCCGAAGATGTCGCTACCGTCCCCGTTCTTGATCGCCGAGTTGGCGGGATCGCCCACCCACACCGCGGTGGAGATCGAGGGGGTGTACCCGACAGTCCAGGCGGCGGAGTTGGCGCCGGTGTCGCCGAGCTGGTGGGTACCGGTCTTGGCGGCAACCTGACGGCTACCCTCCAAGGGGATCTTCGAGCTGCTCGCGACGTCGATCAACGTCGCGGTCAGGTTGCGTGCCAGCCGTGAGTTGCGCTCGATGTCCGTCGGGTCAAAGGCCTGTTTCGGCTCGTCGATGTGCTGGTAGTTGACCTCGCCCTCGGCGGTGACGTACTCGCGGATGAAGAACGGGTCGCGCCGCATCCCATCAGCGGCGAAGGTCGCGTAGGCGCTGGCCATGTCGATGGTGTGCACCGGGTACTGGCCCAGGGTGATACCGATTGCGGGCTGCCCGCTGTCCAGCTCCGCCATGGCACGCTTGCCGTTGATCTGCTCCGGGATACCGGCCGCCACCGCGGCATCCCGGATCGCCTGCGCACCCACGTCCTGGGCCAGCCGCACGAAGGCGGTGTTGACCGATTCGGTCATCGCGTCGTGCAGCGTCAGCGAGCGGTAGTCGCGACTTTCCGAGTTGGCATAGGACAGCCCGTCGACGACCAGCGGAGAGTCGCCGTTGTAGAAGGAGTTCAGGCCGATGTCCTGCTTGAGCGCTGCCAGCATGGTGAAGGGTTTGAAGGCCGAGCCCGGGTTCCACGCCGGCCCACCGGCCAGGTCGAAGCCATCCCCTTCCTGCCCGCCGTAATACGCAGTCACCCCCCCGCTTCGCGGATCGATCGCGACCAGCGAGGAATACAGGTTTCTCGGCTGACCACGCAGCTCGTCGAGCACTGCTTCGCGGGCCAGCTGCTGCGCCCGGGCATCGATGGTGGTGCTGATCCGACCACCGTTGACTGCCAGCTGCTCCCGATTGATGCCCTGGCGCTCCAACTCCTCGAGCACCCGGGTGACGATGTGCGCCCGGTCGTCGGTCGGAGAGCCCGGGGCCTGTCCCGGCGGGATGGTCCTGGGGTACCGCGCCGCAACCCGATCGGCCTGAGTCAGCCAGTTTTGGGCGACCATGCCGTCGAGCACGAAGTTCCACCGGATCTCGGACTGCTCCAGGTTCTTGGCCGGATCCAACCGGGAAGGCGATCGGATCGCGCCGGCCAGCACCGCCGCCTCGGAGGGAGTCAGGCTCTGCACGTTCTTGCCGAAGTAAGCCTGACTGGCGGCCTGGATGCCGTAGGCGCCACGACCGAAGTAGATCGTGTTGAGGTAATCCTCCAGGATCTGGTCCTTGGAGTTCTGCTTGGTGATCTTGGCGGCGACGATCACTTCGCGGAATTTCCGGACGATGCTGTACTCGTCGCGCCCGGTGGCGACCTTGACGTACTGCTGGGTGATCGTGGAGCCACCGCCGGTGCCGCCAGTGAGCTGCTTCCACGTGGCTCGCGCGATGCCCACGACGTCGAAGCCGGGGTTGGATCGGAAGCTACGGTCCTCCGCGGCCAACACGGCGTTCTGCACGTGCACCGGAACCTGGTCCAGATCGACCGCGATTCGATTGCCCTCCTCCGGCACGTAGCGGCCGATCTCGGTGGTCCCGTCACTGGCCATGATCGTGGTGACCTGCTTGCGCTGCGCCGCCAATGTCACGGGGGACGGCACGCTGAGGAACAACCAGCCGACGAAGAACGCCAGCACCGGCGCCAGAACCGCGAGCAGCAGGCCTACCAGGGCAACGTTGCGGATCCGGCGTCGGGAAATTCCCTCGCCCGGCTGTGGACTACGGGGGTTGCGCCCACCATATCGACTGCCATACCAACCGTCATACCTATTGCCGGCAGTGACCGGCCTGAAGGTGGCGTGGGTGAGTAGCTCGGGTTCCCGCCGGGGTGGCAGTGCTGGCGGCACGTCGTGCGACGGCCGCGGGCCGCCCCCGGCCGGATGACCGGCCGGC
>DASQVB010000201.1:0-3210 GCA_035640975.1 Pseudonocardiaceae bacterium | reverse complement strand
TAAGACCTTCCGACGAAGGAGGGATCGAGTGCCACTGGCGAAGCTAACCGGGCAGGTGACGCGGCTCAGCGGGTCTCGCGGTGCGCCCGGTGCTTGTTGCAGTTCGGGCAGTACTTGCGGATGGTGAGCCGGTCGGGGTCGTTGCGCCGGTTCTTGTTGGTGATGTAGTTGCGGTGCTTGCACTCCTCGCACGCCAACGTGATCTTGGGCCGAATGTCGGTGGCGGCCACGGGTGCCTCTCTCTCACGAAACTGTTATTCACTGCGGTTGGGGCCTGCGACAGCCAGCGCGTGATGCACCGGGCCGGTGGTAGCGGTGGCCGGACTCGAACCGGCGACACAGCGATTATGAGCCGCTTGCTCTTCCGACTGAGCTACACCGCCAGAACCTTGACCGAGCCCCAATACGGAATCGAACCGTAGACCTTCTCCTTACCATGGAGACGCTCTGCCGTCTGAGCTATTGGGGCAGCACTCGAGTGAGCGAGCGACGACGACTCTACACAACACCGGCGCGGGCCGTGACAGTGTGGTCGGTAACAGGCGGTCGGTGACAGGAGCCGAAGCGATCACCGGACCAGGGTGAGCACGCTCTCGTCATGTGCTCCGGGGACGCAGACGGTGCGGGCCGCCAACCAGGCGTCGAACCGGTCCGCCCGCAGCGGGCGGGAGATCAGAAAACCCTGGGCGACGTCGCAGCCCATCTCCACCAGCTGATCCCGGGTGACATCCTGTTCGACACCCTCCGCGATGACGATCAAGCCGAGCGAGTGGCCGAGGTCGACGATGGCACGGACCACCGCAAGGTCACCGAGGTCACTGGCCAGTCCGAGCACAAAACTCTTGTCGATCTTGACTTCGTCTACCGGAAGGCGCCGCAGGTAGGCCAGCGAGGAGTACCCGGTACCGAAGTCGTCCACCGCGATACGGACGCCAAGACCGTGCAGCCCGCGCAGCACCGGCATCGCATGCTCTGGATCACTCATCACCGCCGACTCGGTGAGCTCCAAACACAGCAAGGCCGCGGATACCTGGTGGCGCGCCAGAGCGTCGGCCACCCGGCTGGGGAACGCGGTGTCGGCCAGGTTGCGCACCGAAAGGTTGACTGCCACTGACAGTGACAGCCCGCGATCCAGCCAGCTCCGGCACTGCTGCAGCGAACGGTCGAGCACGAAGTCGGTGAGCGGGTCGATCAGGCCGGTGGTCTCGACGATGGCGACGAACTCTTCGGGGTCGAGCATCCCTAATTCCGGATGGCGCCAGCGCACCAGCGCCTCCACCCCGGTCACCTGACGGCTGGCTAACGCCAGCTGGGGTTGGAAATGCACGTCAAACTGCCCAGCGTCCAACGCGTGCCGGAACTGCGTGACGAGCTGGAAACGGCGCAGCAGAAGCTGACCCATGCTGGGTACGTAGCAGCGGACGGTCTCATCGGCACAGCGCGCTGCACGCAGCGCCATGTCAGCCCGCTGCAGCAAAGTGTCCGCGTCGCGGGTGGTTTCGATCTCGGTGAGTGCCATGCCGGCGACCGCGCTGCACTCCACGGCCAGCTTGTCGACCGGATACGGCTGGCTCAGCACCGCCCGTAGCTGCTCGGCGACCTGCACCGCCCGTTGCGAGTCGACGTCCACCAGCAGCGCGGCGAAAGTGTCTCCCTCAAGCCGAGCGGTCAGCGCCCAGGCCGGCAGGGCGCAGCGGAGCCGCTCGCCCGCACCGACGATGACGCGGTCGCCCCAGACGTGGCCTAGCGCATCGTTCACCGACGACACCAGCTGAAGATCGATGACGATCACCGCGCACGACGCCGAGTCGCGGTGCAACACCTCGGTCGCGGCCTCCCGAAAGCCGAGCCGGCTCCGCAGGTTGGTGAGGCTGTCGTGGTAGGCGTCGTGCCGGAGCCGGGCGAGCAGCCGGCGATTATCCAGCGCGGTGGTGAGGTGGCTGGCCAGCGTCTCAACCAACCGCACATCCGCTGCCCCGAAGCCGCGCAGGCGACTCTGCCGGTCATGCACTTCGATGACGCCGAGCAGCCGGTTGGCGCCCCGCAGCGGTACTACCAGCACCTCGGCGGCTGACCTAGCGGTCAACGCGTGGCAAACGGCCGGGTCGCAACCACGTTCCAGCAGATGAAGCACCTGGCCAGTGCCAGCCTGCCGCTCGACAGGCGTCAGGACGGCGATGTCGGACTGCGACAGTGGACGGGGCAGCGGCCGACCGGCAACCACGGTGTGCGGCCCGCCCTCGTCCGGTGTCCAGTGCAGCACCACCCGGGTGGCATTGAGTTGCTCGCGAGCCAGCTCCATGGCGGCGCTCCAGCCGTCCTCGTCCGGTTCTGGCTGGCCGTCGTCCTCGCCCTTCCCAGCTACCGCGACCCGCAGGCTCAGGTCGTTGAGCACGCCGAGATCACGCTGGTCACGCAGTAGCCCGTAATAGGCGCGGTACACCGCGGCCACGATCACCACCAGCAGACCTACCAACAGGGCGCCCCAGGGCACCGTCAGCACTATCTCGGCCGCAGCGAGCCCGAGCGCCGCATTGAGTAGACCGGTGAGGTAGATGTGCACCACGGGCCGCGCACTTTCGCCAGGACGCCTGCGGTCAAGCAGTACGAAGAAAGCCCAGGCGCAGCACGCGGTGACGGCGTGTGCGAGGACGAATCCGGCGAGTACCGCGCTCCACTGCGGCGTCCCGGGCCACGCCGACGCGAAGACCAGGCGGGCCAACAAGTCGGTCAACGCGACGGTGAGGGTCGCGTAGGAGACGTTGAACAGCAGTTTGGGCCAGGTGTCACGGCGGCTGACCCGGGCGATGACCACAACACCGACATAGGCTGCCAACACAACCGGGGCCGGGACGAAAAGTAAGCCGATGACCAGCGGAATCTCTGTGGGAGTGATCCGTGCGGTATCGCGACGAACGTCGACCTCGATCGCCAGGCATCGGGCTACCCCGAATGCGGCCGCCAGCGCGAGGCCTCCGAGTAGCGTGCCAAGATCGGGCGTCACCGGCGCGGTGTACACGACGACGGCGCCAGCCATCCCTGCGACGAGTACCAGGCCGGCAACGAAGGCGCCCGAGGCCACCGATTGCCCGCGGGTCAGCAGCAAATCCGACGGGCGCCATCTCGTATGCACACAGGCCTCCACCCGCAACGATGGCAAAACTGGGCCTTCACCCAGCGGAAGCCGACCAACGCAGGCTCAGCGTGGTC
>DASQVB010000200.1:0-2625 GCA_035640975.1 Pseudonocardiaceae bacterium | reverse complement strand
AGGCCTTGCCCGGTCCACTGTCCGTACTCGCCGCTGGGCTGCCCTCCGGCGCGCTGGCCGAGGGCCTGCACGCGACCCTGGTCACCGGCGTCACCCCGTGGGGCGCACTGGGGGTGCTGCTGGCGTGGGCCGCCGGCGCCGGTGTCCTGGCCGCTCGGACCCTGCGCCTGTCCTAGCATCGGTGTTGTGCCGACCGCACCCGCTCACAAACGCGTACCTGCAACCCTGTCGCGGAGTATCGCGATCGCCGCAGTGATCACCCAAGGGGGCATCGCGGTAACCGGGTCAGTGGTGCGGGTGACCGGCTCCGGTCTGGGCTGCCCGACCTGGCCGCAGTGCTTCCCGGGCAGCTTGGTGCCGCAGTCGCATCCGGAGGTCGCCGCGCTGCACCAGTGGATCGAGTTCGGCAACCGCCTGCTCACCGGCTTAGTCGGCCTCGTCGCGCTGGCCTGCTTGGTGGTCGCCCTGCTGATCTGGCCACGGCGCCGGCGGCTGGTACTGCTGGCCGCCACGATGCCGCTCGGTGTCGTGGTGCAGGCCGTCCTCGGCGGCGTCACGGTCCTCACCGGGCTGGCCTGGTGGACCGTCGCCATGCACTTTCTCGTATCGATGGTGCTGGTGTGGCTGGCGGTGCTACTGGTCGGTGCCTTCGCTGAAGGCGATGCACCACCGCGCTGGCAGGTGCCTGGTCCTGTGCGCGGCTTGCTGGGCACCGCCACTGCAGTACTCGCGGCGCTGCTGGTCGCTGGAACACTGGTGACCGCGGCGGGCCCGCACGCCGGCGACACCGCTACTCCCCGGCTCGCTGTCGGCGTCCCGGTGATGGCGCTACTTCACGCCAATCTGCTCGTTGGCTTCCTCGGATTGCTCGCCGGCCTGGGATTCGCGCTGCGTGCAGTAGGGGTGCCCAGCCGCACTTGGCGTTGCTACCTGGTGCTGATGTCCGTGGTGCTTGCGCAGGGCGCATTGGGCGTCGGGCAATATCTCACCGGGGTGCCCGAAATCCTCGTCTCGTTGCACGTGCTCGGTGCTGCCTCGGTGGTCGTGGCGATGGCTGCGCTCTGGACGAGCTGCCGCATCCGCGACGACCTTCCCGCTGTCACCGTCGGTAGGACCCGGCCACTGGCGAGCGCAGGAACTACCTAGTAGAGGCCTGGGGCGGTGCCAGGGCATCCGCACGCCGAGCATCACCACCTCGGTCGCAGCGTGACTGCGGGTGATCCTGAAGTGGATCGCAATCCTGCTGATCTTGTCCTAGCCGCCGCAACTGGTGTTTGCGGTGTTCGTGCCCAACCAGGCGCTTGACGCTGCTGCGTGGTTACTGACGGCACTCGGTTTCGCGCCCCGTCTCGCCGGTCGGAGTTAGTCGGCTACGCGTATCAAGACGCCCCATCGCGCACTCCCTTATGCAGCGAGCGAACTGACGTACATCAGGAGGATTCGTGAACTCCCTGAGCGGTCTGGAACAGGCCTGGGCCGTTGACGGGACCTACGAGTACGGACATCAAGGTGGTGATCCGGCGCGCGCAGTGGCGATCGACCTGACGAGTGAACCGGTACGGGCCACTACCTGCCGCACTCAACGTGTTGCGGTGCGTCAAACGCGAAGACCTCCATCACCGGGACAGCCTGTGACGGCAGCACGTAGAGAGGCCAGCGTCATCACCACGATTGACGAGGTAGCGGCGTGATGAGAAACGAGATAAGCCAGCGCGGAGTACTTCAGCCACCAAGACTTCTGTATAAAGCTCAATGATGACTGTGCGATGGCGATGCACGTGGCTGCGCCCAGCCTAAAGGTATAGCCATTGCGAGCGGAGACTCATGACCACGATGTCATCTCGACTTCTCCTCACCCTTGCCGCGGTCGGAGGGCAGTGCAACCACAGCGACGAAGTACGCGCTGGACGGGTTCGGTCCTTTGACACTGCTGCTGGTGAAACTGACTGCAGCAGCCGCGGTGCTGTGGGTGGTGCTGGCGGTGCGCGGCATCCCCCGTACTGAGCACAAAGGCCGCATTGCGGTGCTTGGCCTATTCGAACCCACTCTCGCTTACGGCGGCCTGACCCTTGGCCTGATATACACGACGGCGACCAACGCATCCTTGCTCGGGGCGAGCGAAGCCTGCTTCGTCGTCGCCCTGGCTGCCGTCTTCCTGAAGGAGCGCATTGGCGCGCGTTCGTTGATCGGGCTGCTGCTGGCGGTCGTGGGTGTCCTGCTCATCGAGCAGGTCTTCACCGTTCAAGCGATCTCAACGTCGGCGACTTGCTGGTAGTCGGGGGCGACCTGGCGGCGGCAATCTACGTGATCCTAGTGGTCAAGGTGGCAGCGACCACCGAATCACTGCCGATGACCGCCTACCAATTCGGATTTGGCGCGTTATTAGCATTGCCATTCGCGGTGTGGCAATGGCTGTTGGGTCGGGAGCAGTTTCCAACAGACGTCGATGCGCGCTTTTGGCTTGTTGCCGTACTGATCGGCGGCGTTGGCTTCGTGGGAAGTTATGTACTATACAACTATGTCATTAACTTCGTGCCTGCGGGCCTCGCCGGTGTGACCCTGAATCTCGTCCCGCTGTTTGGCGTGCTCACAGCGATCATATTTCTCGGTGAGCACCTCACTGTG
>DASQVB010000199.1:0-4989 GCA_035640975.1 Pseudonocardiaceae bacterium | reverse complement strand
GCCCTGCCAGGCCTTTACCGGCCTGGAAGCTTTCCTCGATGGCCCATCGGCGTCCGGCGACCCGGACCAGCTCACCGAGCCTGACTGGGGTTGGGCTGTAGCAGCGGTAGAAGGCGAGTTCGCCGTGGCGCAGGTGGCGGCGGACCAACAGCCAGTGGTGTCCGGCCGGCGCGGCCAGAGTGATCAGAGCCCAGTTGTAGTAGCGCTGGCCTTTGGCACCCGGGCCGGCCGAGAGTCGCTGCCAGGCGCTCTTGGGCAAGCCGGCGGCCAGGGTGTCGGGGCGCATCGGGTCGGCTGCGGTGGGCACCCGGCGGTCGCAGCCGATGGCCAGCACATATCCCACCTGGCGCGTCTCAAGGTCGGCCCGCAATCCTGGGTCGGCGCCATAGATTTCATCGGCGGCCACCCACCGCGTCGGCACCCCGGCATCCAGCGCCCGGTTGATCATCGTCTGGGCCAGCGCTGGTTTGGTGGCGAACTCGATTTCCTCGGGTATTCCCGCGGCGGCGCACCGCGCGGGGTCGGTGGTCCAGCAGCGCGGCAGGTACAGCTCCCGGTCGATCATCGCGTGCCCGGCCGCCCCGGCGTAGGTCAGATAGACCGCTACTTGGGCGTTTTCGATCCGCCCGGCGGTCCCGGTGTACTGGCGTTGCGTTCCGACGGTGCTGCTGCCTTTCTTTACATCACCGGTCTCGTCGACCACCAGCACCGCGCCCGGATCCCCAAGATGATCGATCACATAGTCGCGCAGATCGTCACGGACCCCGTCGGTATCCCAGACCGCCCGCCCCACCAGGTGCTGCATCCCATCCGGCGTCGCATCCCCAGCATGCTCGGCAATCGTCCAGCAATTCTTGCGCGGCAGGTCAGCCAACATCCCCAGCACAAACACCCGAACCCGCCGGCGAGGCTCCACCCGCCCGAACCGGCCCGCCACCCGGGCGCAAAGCTCATCCAACATCGCCTGCCATTGGCCAGGCTCTACGCTGTGCCCCGCGGCCACCGCAAGATCGTCTGACGTCCACACAACCGACGATGATCAAGCGGTGGCCGCACTGCGTCCGGCACCGACACGCTGCAAGATCACGATCTACGGCTGGAGTACTAGCGGCAGCCCGCCGATGTCTTGGATGCCGATCACTGTGTACCAGTCAAGGATCCGGCTACAAGCGTCAGGGTTTGGCGTGCTCTCGGAGGTCGAACCTCGTCGGGGCGACACGTCCAATATCAGTTGGTGCCGAACATGAGGAGAGCTGCGACGCCGGTACCGTCCTTGCTCGCCACCAAGTCGAATCCGAGACTTCGCAAGACGCGCAGGGCGGCCCGGTTGCCGGTAGTGGTCTCCGCTCGCACAGCCTGGGCGCTGAGTGTGGCTGCTGTCTGCAGGACACCAGCCATCGCGAGTCGGCCCACCCCTTGGCCGCGTGTACGCCGAGTCAGCCAGATGCCCGTTTCCAGGATCTCCGGCACCGCAGTCCGTTGGAGCCGAACAGAGCCCACCACCTGGTTGTTGGCGAGGATGGCCCAGGTGGTCTCACCGACAGGCCCGCTGAGCCCGTTGCGCCGATTGCGGTGGAAGTCCTTCAACCATGCGATTCGGGCGGGTGACCATTCGTCTCCCGTGGTGACCGGTGGAGTCACCTCATTGGCCGCCGCATCGGTGATCGCCGCGTTGACAAGCCGGTCCAGGGTCAGCTCGTCGACACCGACGAGAGTCACCACGGGATTGTCGGCTGCGCTCACCGCACAAAGCTAACAACACCGACGCAGGCGCAGCCAGCGGATTCCCGCGGCTTATCACGACCACCCGACCGTCCCGCTGGCCGATCCACTCGCGGGTAAGTGCGCCCTGGCTATGCGGGGCCGACGGCGCCGAGCGGCAGACTTACCCACCGCGTCCAACGCATGCCGTCGAAACCGATAAGCCATGCCTTCTGGATGGGGCAGGTGAATGGCAGCCGGGCTCTCACATCCACCTCCGCCTGGGCTGCGTCCTTTGGGGAGGCACCGTGAGTGATCGTCAGGTGTGGGACTGGGTCGGTGATCAGGCCGCCGTAGGGGGGAGCGTCTGGCCACCGCCTGAACAGGTCGCTGGTCAAAGCGCGGAACGGGCCATCGGGGTCGGGAACGAGGAATAGCACGTCGGGAAACTGGCCGCAGTCGGCGAAGGTCACGGTAAAGCTGGGATGGCGTGCGACGAGCCGGCGCACCTCGCGCACCACGTTGTCATCGATGTCTTGTCTCGACAGGAAGGGATAGATGATCGTGACGTGGGCCGGGACGCCTGCGGTCGCTGCGGGATCGAACTGGGTGCGCCAGCGGCCGACGATGGGCTCGGCAGCGCTGACGGGAACGATGATCGCGGTCTGCCCTACGGCGAACGCCATAGCCATCATGGTGACACGCACGGATCACAGCACGACGATGGATCCGCCCGTCTCAATCGGTGATCCCTCAACGACGTAGATAAATGGTGGGTGGCCATAGGACGTTGCTCGGCGGAGGGCGAACGAAGAGCATGTGGCTGTGCGCGGCGAAGAGATCAAGCTGGTCTGGGACGATGGCGAGGTCGCGGGAATTGACTTTGGTGGCCAAGGTCGAGATGTCCTGCTGGTGCACGGCAGCGGCCATAACAGTGCGGCGTGGATCGCGGTTGCCGCTCACCTCGTTGAGCACTGCCACCTGGTGGCCATCGATATGCGGGGTCATGGTCAAACCACGCTGGACTCTACAAACGCTGAGCAATACTGGCGTGACCTTGGGCCCATCTGCGATGAACTCGATCTCACCCACCCCATCGTGGTCGGTCATTCCACCGGGGGCTACGCCGTCACCGCAGCAACCGCCGCAGGGCTTGTTGATGCATCCGGCATCTGCGTCATCGACGGCTTCGTACTCGATACCCGCAAGGCCGCTGCCGCGAGACTGGACTGCGCCCGAAGCGCTGAGGCTATGGATCAGCTGTGGACTGTGTTTCGGTATGGATGGAGGACAGACAACCGCGGCAAGCAACAGTTCATCGACCACGTCGTCAGTGAAACCGGTACCGACTGGTTGAACTTCGGAGCTGATCCCGAGCAGGTCCGCGAGCTCACCACGCGTAGTTTCCTGCGGGTCGGCCACCACTGGCTTCGGCGCCCCACGCTGGAAGAGATCCGCGTCGTTGCTCAACCAGACCGCGCCGCTGAGATTTACCCCAGTGTGGATGTCTATGAGCGAATCGATCGACCGCTGTCACTAGTCTTGGCCTCTGATGGCTTCTACGCCCAGCAGCACTCCGAGCTCGACGCGCTTATCGAGGCACGCCCGCAACGAACGCTGGTGCGAGTGGAGTCAAACCACAACGTCCCGATGACCCGTCCTCAACAGACCGCCAACGCCGTCTTGAGGCTGCTGCGACGCATTGCGCGCTAGCTGTGTGCTGTGCATTACCTCCCCGTTGAGTGAATCCGCTAGCGGATGGCCTCAGGGCAGGATGCGGAAGGAGTCCAGGGCACCGACGAGCTCGCTGGTGAAGCCGCCTCGCGCACACTTGATCGTTGAAGGCGATGAGGTTTATTCCGAGCTGTCCTCTGAGGACGGGATGGACAAGTTGATCCACGGACTGGTCGCTTTGGCCGTGCGGGCCGATGCGGAGGTGACGATGGTCTTCGACGGGCAGCAGGGACGGCCAGAGCCCATGACCGTACCGCGAGGCGTGCGAGTCCTGTACTCCGCGCCTGACCAACGTGTCGACGAACTGATGATGACGCTTGTCCGCACCGAGCACCCGAACCGGCCAGTGGTTGTCGTCACCGCAAACGCGCGCATGATCGATATCAACGACAGGCCGAGGGCTTCATACGTCCTCCCGAGCGCGCTGGCCACCTGGCTTGAAGAGATACCGGCGCGGGATCACTGATCACCACAACCAGCTTGTCGTAGAGCGACCACCAAACCGGCGCTACGCCCCCAACACCCGGCCTCAGCGGAGCTCTCCACATCACTCAGCCGCGCGAGCCGTCATTGCGGTTGCGATCACCCCGGGACAGCTCGGTACCGTCATTCACAGACGTTCTCCTCGATTTGAGGGATACCAGGCCCGACAGACCGCCTCAGGAGGACGTCTCCACATCCAGCACTGACACGCTGAATGGGTTACCAGCGGACTCGGATTTCTAGCGGGCTCACTACCTCGCTGTTTGGCTGGCCGCGGTCGTGCGGCTCGTATGATCCCCGCTGTGACTTCTGAGCTTGGCAAGCTTTCTCCGCACCAGGGGCGCTGCTAAACCAGTGGCTTTCGGGCGCGAGCGTCGAGAGGGACCACAGCTGGGGTCTGGTGGAGACCACTGTCCTTGAGATGACGCATGCCGGGTCACGATTCATTGTCAAAGCCGGCGGCGACAATGACCATCACATCGAGCGCGAGCTCCACGCCCATCTCAACTGGTTGGGTCCGTGGTCTCGCAGTGGCCGCGCGCCGATTTTGGAGCATGGCAACGCGGAGGCGAAGCTCCTCGTCACCAGATACCTGCCCGGCGAACTGGTGCTCGGAAGTGAGTACGCCGACGTTTCCTGCCCCTACTGGCAGGCAGGCGAGCTGCTGGCCCTGTTCCACGCCCAGATCGCCATTACAGACAACGACTACGAGAGGCGCGAAAATGAGAAGTCTCTGGCGTGGCTCAGGGGACCACACCGGATCGCTCCTGCCACGGTCGAGCGACTACGGTCCGAGATCGCCGCGTGGCCGACGCCGGCCGCGGCTCTCGTACCCACCCACGGGGACTGGCAGCCCCGAAACTGGCTCGTCCACAACGATCTCGTGAGCGTCATCGACTTCGGTCGTGCAGCGATGCGTCCCGCATTGACGGACTTCGCCCGGTTGGCCGTCCAGGACTTCCGCCGCGACCCGAAGCTCGAAACAGCCTTCCTCGGCGGCTACGGGAGCGACCCGCGCGAGACGGACGCGTGGCACCGCAACCGAGTCCGCGAGGCGATCGGCACCGCAGC
>DASQVB010000198.1:0-15437 GCA_035640975.1 Pseudonocardiaceae bacterium | reverse complement strand
CAGCGCCACAGTGCCCGCTGCTCGTGCCGGTGCAGGCCGTACAGCCGCTGTGCCATCTGTTCGTGCACCGATGCGTCGCTGCCCCGGCGAGGCACTCCTCACGGTGGACGGTCAGCAACACCGGAGCATCGCCGGTGCTGTCAGGTGCCCGCGTCAACACATGGCTCAGGGTGAGCACGACGGTGTGGCGGACCGGATCACTTTCCAGCAGCGGCCGGACCAGCGCGACGAATGTCGCGACGTCGTGATGAAACCGGGTGTCCACACCCTGCCATGGTGATCCCGAACAGCGTGGCTCGTCGATCGAATACTTGAGCACAGACCGCCTCGTTATCGTGGGCCGTGCACACGGCCACGACACACCGTGCAGGAGAGCGCGACACGCCGAGGAGGGGGCTTAGAGGACTGGTAGGTAGGTGCGGAGCTCGTAGGCGGTGACATGGCGGCGGTAATTGTCCCACTCGGCGCGCTTGTTGCGCAGAAAGAAGTCGAACACGTGCTCACCGAGGGCTTCGGCAACCAGTTCGGAGTTTTCCATCTCCACCAGCGCCTCGGACAGATTCTGCGGCAGCGGCGCGTAACCCGCCGCTCGACGCTCCCGCTCGGACAGCGCCCACACATCGTCCTCGGCGGCAGGCGGCAGCTCGTAGCCCTCCCGCACCCCGCGCAATCCCGCGGCGAGCACGACCGCGTAGGCCAGGTAGGGATTGCACGCCGAGTCCGGGGTACGGATCTCCACCCGCCGACTGGATGCCTTGCCCGGCGAGTACATCGGCACCCGCACCAGGGCCGAGCGGTTCGCGTGACCCCAGCACACCGCGGTCGGGGCCTCCCCGCCGGTGATCAGTCGCTTGTAGGAGTTCACCCATTGGTTGGTCACCGCGGTGATTTCCCGAGCGTGCAGCAGCACCCCGGCGACGAAGGCTCTCCCGGTGCTGGACAGCTCGTAGGGGTCGTCATCGTCATGGAATGCGTTGCGGTCACCCTCGAACAGACTCATGTGGGTGTGCATGGCCGACCCCGGGCGGGCAGTGTAGGGCTTGGGCATGAACGAGGCTCGCACCCCCTGGGTGATCGCGACCTCCTTCACCACATACCGGAAGGTCATGATGTTGTCGGCCATGGTCAGCGCGTCGGCGTAGCGCAGGTCGATCTCCTGCTGACCCGGGGCGCCCTCGTGATGGCTGAACTCCACCGAGATGCCCATCTGCTCCAGCGCCTCGATGGCATGGCGGCGGAAGTGTGGCGCAGCATCGTGGCTGGCCTGGTCGAAGTACCCACCGGAGTCGGCCGGTACCGGCTCGGAACCGTTGTCAGGCAGGTCACGCAGCAGGTAAAACTCGATCTCGGGGTGCACGTAACAGGTGAACCCGGCCTCAGCCGCCTTCGACAGCCCCCGGCTCAACACGTGCCGCGGGTCAGCCCACGACGGCGAACCGTCAGGCATCGCGATGTCGCAGAACATCCGGGCTGAGTAGTGCTCCCCGGTCGGGTTCTCCCACGGCAGCACCTGGAAGGTGGACGGGTCAGGCTTGGCGACCATGTCGGACTCGTAAGCCCGGGCGAAGCCCTCGATGGCCGATCCGTCGAAACCGATGCCCTCGGCAAAAGCTCCCTCCAGCTCGGCCGGCGCCACCGACACCGACTTGAGGTAACCCAACACGTCGGTGAACCACAACCGAACGAACCGGATGTCGCGTTCCTCCAGCGTGCGCAGCACGAACTCCTGCTGGCGATCCATGTGCGAAGGGTAGAGGACCGTTGGTGACGGCCGTGTTGTCCGCCCCCTACGATGCGTCCATGCCGCGCCGACATCTGCGCCTTCTCGCCCTGCTCGCCGCATTGGTCATCGCACTGATCACATCCTGCGACAGGATCGCCGGGCAAGGCGTGGATCTGCCCGACGGTGCTCGACTGCTCGGCGATTCCGCCACGGCGATGCGGACGGTGGCCAGCGCCCGGTTCAACGTCGACGTCCAAGGCAATGCGCCAGAGATCCCGTTTCAGTCCGCTCAGGGCCAACTCACCCGGGAGGGATCAGTCAAGGGCACGGTCAATCGCAACCAGGGCGGGCAGATCGTCGAACTTGAGGTCGTGGTCGTCGACGAGCAACTCTACCTGCGTGGCGCCACCGGTCCATTCCTGAAGCTATCGGCCTCCAACCTCAGCGGAATCTACGATCCGCGCTTGATCCTCGATCCCGACCGCGGCATTGCGGCGGTGCTCGCCAGCGGCACGGAAGCCAGCACCGAGGCCCGTGAGCAAGTCGGCGGGGTGGACAGTTACCGGGTAGAGGTCAACTTCCCGGCGCAACCACTGGGCGCCCTGCTTCCTGGGCCGCAAGACGAGGCCAAGACCGGTACCTTATGGATCGCGGCCCAGGGTTCCCGGCTGGTGCAGGCCCAGTTCCCCGCCTCCGACGGCACGCTCACGGTCCGCTTCTCCGAATATGACGCCCCGGTCGAGATCACTGCGCCCGCCTGACCCCGGCTTCCTTCGATGAACGCGCCGGCAACGGCAACCCCGGTCCGCCGCCGCGGGCTGGCACTGAGCGTCGGCGCGCTGGTCACCCTGCTCGCGGCACTGGACGCCTATGTCGTGGTCAGCTTGCTGGTCGACATCATCCGCGACCTGCAGGTGCCGCTGAACCGCTTGGAGCGGGCCACCCCGATCGTCACCGGCTTCCTGCTGGGCTATGTCGCCGCGATGCCGCTGCTGGGCCAAGCCTCCGACCGCTTCGGCCGGCGCCGACTGCTGCAGATCTGTCTAATCATGTTCGCGGTCGGGTCGGTGGCCACCGCGGTCGCGGAGACATTGCCGCTGCTGGTGGCCGGCCGGGCACTGCAGGGTATCGCCGGTGGCGCGTTGCTGCCGGTATCCATGGCGCTGACCGCTGACCTGTGGACCGATCGTGGACGATCCACCGCGTTGGGTGCGCTGGGCGCTGCCCAGGAGCTGGGCAGCGTGCTGGGCCCGCTGTACGGCGTGGCACTGGCCGCGCTGGTTGGCTGGCGCGGTGTGTTCTGGGTGAACGTCCCGATCGCGCTGGCCGCGATGGTGGCGGTACGGCTGGCGGTGCCGGCTGCGACCAGGGCCGGGTTCGGTGCTGGGCAATCCCGGGACCACGCACGGCTGGACCTCGTCGGTGGCGGGTTGCTGGCGCTCACGCTGGGTTTACTGGTGATAGGGCTGTACAACCCCGAGCCCGAGCGTGGAGTGCTGCCGCCATGGGGCTGGCCGTCGTTGGGCGTGGCCGCCCTGACCGGGATCGCCTTCGTGCTGTGGGAGCGGTGGACGACGGTACGGCTGCTGGATCCCGACGGTGTGTGGTGGCGGGTCTTTCTCGGGTCGCTGGGGGTGAGCCTGGCCGCCGGTGCGGCTCTGATGGTGACCCTGGTTGACGTCGTGCTCTACGCGCAGACGTTGCTGGGCCGCGACGCCACCGGCGCGACCGTGCTGCTGGTGCGGTTCCTGGTGGCGCTGCCTGCGGGCGCGCTGGTCGGTGGGTTTGTCGCAAGTCGGGTGGGCGACGCGGTGGTAGCCGTCACCGGCATGCTGCTGGCCGCCGTGGGCTACTTGCTGGTCGCGGGATGGCCCGTGGATGTCCTGGCAGCCCACCACGACCTCGGTCTGCTGACCCTGCCTCGGCTGGATTCCGACCTGGCGCTGGCCGGATTCGGACTCGGACTGGTGATCGGGCCACTGTCCGCGGCAGCGCTGCGCGCCACCCCAGCTGACCGGCACGGGGTCGCGTCCGCCGCGGTGGTGGTGGCCCGGATGACCGGCATGCTCGTTGGCGTCGCGGCGCTGTCAGCCTGGGGACTGCACCGCTTTCGCGAGCTCACCGCCCAGCTAGCCACTCCGCTGCCCTTCGGAGTCAGCGGCGAGGTGTACCAGCAGCAGCTCGCCGAGTACCAGCTGGTTCTGCAGGCCGCGCTGCGCACCCAGTACCGAGAGATTTTCCTGCTGACCGCGGTGGTGTGTCTGCTCGGTGCGGTGGGCGCCCTGTTGATCAGCAATAGAGGTGCTAGCGGCCACTCAGGTTCCGGCGACGCACGTCTTGCGTTCCGGCAAAACGAGCCTCACTAGGTAGTTCGAGACCGTTTCGTCCACACACTGCACTCCCTGCAGTGCCACCGTGTGCTGGTTGCCCTCAAAGCTGAGCAGCCTGCCGTTGAGCTCGTTCGCCAGCTCCACCCCAGCCTGGTAGGGAGTGGCCGGGTCACCGGTCGTGGAGATCACCAGCACCGTCGGCAGCCCGTCCACGTTGGGTTTGCCTGGCTGGAAGGTGGGTGGCACCGGCCAGAAGACGCAGGCGTCGCGGGCCGAAGACGGTGGGTTGCCGTCATCGAGGAAGGGCGCCGCTTCCCGGTAGCGCCGATCGGCCTCCCGAACCACTGCCGGATCGCTGACCGGCGGGTCGTCGAGGCAGCGGATTGCCTTGAAAGCGTCCAGACTGCCGGAGTAGCCGTCGGTGTCGCGCTGATAGTAAATGTCGGCCAGAGCCAGCAGGGTTGAGCCGTTCCCAGCGATCAGCTCGGTCAGAGCTCGGTCGAGAATCGGCCAGAATTGGTCGCTGTAGAGCGCCTGGATCGTCCCGATGGTGGCGTCGTTGTAGGACAACTTGCGGTTGCCTAACGGCAGCGGCGCAGTGATCAGCGGCCGCAACAATTCCTGGAACCGCTGATTGGCCTGATCCTTCAGGGTGCTGCCCAGCCAGCACTGCGGCTGGTCAAGACACCAGCCAACGAACGAGTCGAACGACTGCTGGAATCCCGCGCCCTGGTTCACCAGGCTCTCCACCAGGTTCTCGTCCGGGTCCAAGGCGCCGTCGAGCACCATCGCCCGCACATTGCCGGGGAACTGCTCCGCGTAGGCGGTACCGATCCGGGTGCCGTAGGAGTAACCGAGGTAACTCAGCTTCTGGTCGCCCAGCGCCGAGCGCATCACGTCCATGTCCCGCGCGACGTCCCTGGTGCCGGCGGTGGCGAGGACGTCCTTGCCCAACCGCTGCGCACACAGCGCTGCGTAGTCCTGGTTCTCTGCCTCGGTCTGGGCGATCCCAGCCGGCGAGGTGTCCAGATCGAGGTCGAGCCGCTCGGCATCCTGCTCCTGCGTGGTCCGGCAGATGATCTTGGGCTCGCTGGCGCCGATTCCTCGAGGGTCGAATCCGACCAGATCAAACCGGCGACCCAAATCCGTGCCGCCCACCGCACTGGCCAGCGACGCAACCGCGGCCATCCCCGACGCGCCCGGACCACCGGGATTCACCAGCAGGGAGCCCAGCCGGTCTTGCTGATTATCGGCGGGACGGCGCAGCAGCCCGAGTTGGGCGGTGACCCCTTGCGGGTTGGCGTAGTCCAGCGGCACCTCCACCCGGGCGCACTGCAGCTCGGGATCCGCGAACGACTCCTCGGCGCGGTCGGTGGTGGCGAACTTCTGGCAGCCGCCCCAGGTCACCCTCTGGCCGTAGAACCGTTCCAGCCCTGGGGGCACCCGGCCGGTCGGTCCCGCCTCGGACTGGACGCCCGGATTAGCTCCGGCGGCGTCGGCGGACTGGCGATCACCGACGGCCTCGGCGGCGCACCCACCGATCGCGAGCGTGGTCACCAGGACAGCGGTCAGGCGCAATGGGCGCGACACGCAGGGCATTCGGCGGATTCTACTGAGCGCCGAACAGTTGTGGGGGTGGGGCTGCGGGTGACCGTGCTGGATGATGAGGGTCATGCCGCAGCTACGTCTGGCCTTAGCTCAGGTGAACCCCTGCTTGGGTGATCTGCCGGGCAACGCCATGGTGATCACTGCGGCGTGCCGGAAGGCCAGCGACGCCGGTGCGCACCTCGTGGTGTTCGGGGAGATGGCGCTGACCGGTTATCCGGTGGAAGACCTGGCGATGCGCGAATCATTCGCCACCGCATCGGCGCGTGCGATGAATGGTTTGGCGACGCTGCTCGCTGACGACGGTTGCGGCGAGTTGGCAGCCATCGTGGGATATCTGGACTGCGATACCCAAGGTCCTCGCAACGCGGTCTCGGTCTTGTACCGCGGCCAGGTGGTGGCCCGTCAGTTCAAGCACCACCTGCCCAATTACGGGGTGTTCGACGAACGCCGCTACTTCATCCCCGGCACCGCCCTGACCGTGTTCCGGCTGCATGGTTTGGAGATCGGGATGGTGATCTGCGAGGACATCTGGCAGGTCGGTGGCCCGATCACCGCACTGGCGCAGGCCGGGGTGGACCTGGTGGTCGCGCCCAACGCCTCGCCTTACGAGCGCGAAAAGGACGACACCCGGCTGGCGCTGGTGGCCCGCCGCGCCATCGAGGCGGGTGCACCGCTGGCCTATGCCAATTTGGTGGGAGCCCAGGACGAGCTGGTCTTCGACGGTGACTCGATGGTGGTCGGTGCCCGCGGCGAGCTGCTGTTGCGGGGGGCGCGGTTCTGCGAGCAGATCTTGGTGCTCGACCTCGAGCTGCCCGGCGGGTCGGCCCGGGCAGCGGGCCGGTATGCCGAGCTAGACGTGTCCCGGGTGATCCTCACCGAGGATCCATTGCCGGCCTACTCACCTGCGCCCGTGGCGCCGAGTGCCGAACCACTGTCCGGCGAGGCCGAGGTGTGGGGCGCGCTGGTGACCGGCTTGGGTGACTACGCGCGCAAGAACGGATTCCGCTCGGTGGTACTCGGGCTGTCCGGTGGGATCGACTCCGCGGTGTGTGCCGCCCTGGCGGTGGATGCACTGGGCGCCGACGCGGTACACGGAGTGTCCATGCCGTCGTCGTTTTCCTCCACACATTCCCGATCCGACGCCGCCGACCTGGCCGAGCGCACTGGCCTGCACTACCAGGTGCAGCCGATCGGGAAGATGGTCGACGTGTTCGTGGGGCAGCTGGGATTGACCGGGATCGCCGAGGAGAACGTCCAGGCCCGCTGCCGGGGGGTGACCCTGATGGCGCTGTCCAACCAGCACGGTCATCTGGTGCTGGCGACCGGGAACAAATCCGAGCTCGCGGTAGGTTATTCGACGATCTACGGCGACGCCGTTGGCGGGTTCGCGCCGATCAAGGATGTGCCCAAGACCGCGGTGTGGGCCCTGGCGCGGTGGCGCAACGCGGTGGCCGACAAGCGGGGTGAAACCCCACCGATCCCGCCGAACTCGATCGGCAAGCCGCCCTCGGCCGAGTTACGACCCGGCCAGGTGGACACCGACTCGCTGCCCGACTACGTGTTGCTCGACGCCGTACTCGACGATTACGTGGAGGGCGACCGCGGTTTCGGCGATCTGGTGGCCGCTGGGTTCGAGTCGGACCTGATTGAGCACATCGTGCGGCTGGTGGACGCCGCGGAGTACAAACGCCGGCAGTATCCGCCCGGCACAAAAATCACCTTAAAAGCCTTCGGCCGAGACCGGCGACTGCCCATCACCAACCGCTGGCGCGAACGCTCCCCCTCCTGAACCTCCCCCGCATGTCCTCCCCCATGCCCGGCGTGTCCTCATCCCATGCCCGGCGTGTCTTCCTCCCATGCATGCTGTGCCGGTTTCCTTACACGCTCAGCGCGCCTAATTCGCGCAGCGAGCCGCCACCCTGTGAGTCTCGTCGCACGCTCATGGCAGCCCCTCGCATTCGGTGTCACGCTTTGAGGTATCAGCCACCGGCACAACCCGGGGACCAGCGACGAACGCAGGCCTCGAGGGAGGACGGTCAACGATGACCGCAGCTGCTGTCGAGCCCAACCTGTACGGCGGACCGATCGACCCGGACCGGAAGGTCAAGCGGATCCGGATCCAGGACCTTCTCGCGGCCAAACAGCGCGGGGAGAAGTGGGCGATGCTCACTGCCTACGATTACTCCACCGCGGCTCTACTGGATGCCTCGGGCATACCGGTGTTGCTGATCGGTGACTCCGCGGCCAACGTCGTGTATGGCTATGAGACGACGGTGCCGGTGACCGTCGACGAGCTGATACCCCTGGCGCGTGGTGTGGCCCGTGGGGCACGCCGAGCGCTCGTCGTTACTGACCTGCCTTTCGGCTCCTATCAGTCCTCACCGACGCAGGCCCTGCACACTGCGGCGCGTTTTCTCAAAGAGGCCGGCGCTCATGCGGTGAAGCTGGAGGGTGGTCGCCGGGTGATACCTCAGATTGAGACGCTGGTTGAGGCCGGCGTGCCGGTGATGGCCCACCTCGGGCTCACCCCGCAGTCGGTGCACGCCCTGGGCGGCTATGCGGTGCAGGGGCGCGGCGAACAGGGCGAGCGACTGGTGGAGGACGCAAAGGCGCTGGAAGCGGCGGGCGTGTTCGCCATCGTTTTGGAGGTGGTGCCCGCCGAACTCGCCGCCCGGATCACCGCAGCCACTATGGTGCCCACCATCGGCATCGGCGCCGGGCCCGACTGCGACGCCCAGGTCTTGGTGTGGCAGGACATGGCGGCCTTCCGCGTTCCCGGCGGCAGCCGTACGCCGAAGTTCGTCAAGGCCTACGCGGAGCTCGGTGCTGGGCTGCAGGAGGCTGCTTGTCACTTCGCCGAAGATGTCCGCTCAGGCGCGTACCCGGGCCCAGAACACACCTACAACTGACCACTTCCCGGCGTGTCCGGCTCTCCCGCACGGTGTGTCGTGGACTTGTGCACACCGTTTGATGCTGTCACGACGTGGTTTGCTCAGCGAGGACGTCGGCATGGCAGGGTTGCGGCGCACACCAGCAGCCCAGCGCTCGCCCCGTCAGCTCTCCAGCGCTGATTCGAGCGAGCAGCTCCGGCTGATTGTCGAGCCATGCCCGGTAGCGGTGCACCATCGCCTCCCGGTCGGTGCCGGCCTGCTTCACGAATGGATTGGCGAAATCCGACCGCGGCCAGCAGTGGCGTGACCCTGAGTGACCGACGTAGCTGATCATGCCCTGGTCCCTCAGCCACGGCACGAGGTGGCGATGCGGGCCGCCGCGGCGCACGTTGACCACCACGGTCCGGCCGTGAAGCACGTGCAGCGCCAATTCCCGTTCGGCCGCGGTCCACCGCTGGGCATCGTCGGGCAGTTCGTAGACCACGAGCCAACACGTTAGAAGACTCAGCCCCTCAGGCCGATCCGGTGTGCTCGAGATGCGGGCATACCGTACCTGCGAGCCGGACACGCGCGGCAGGAGAGCCGGACACGCGCGGCATGGGAGGAGGACACGCCGGGGGTGGGTTAGAGGTCGGTGATTCGGATTCCGGCGTGAGTGCGGTATCGCTTGTTGATTGCGAGAAGGTTGGCGGTCAGCGCCTCCACCTGACCGACATTGCGCAGCCGCCCGCCGTAGAGGCCGCGCGCGCCGGGTATCGCGTCGGCTAGCGCGCACACCAGATCGGTGGCCTCACGGTCGTCACCCAGCACTAGCACGTCGATGTCCAGGCTGGACACCTCGGGGTCATCCAGCAGCACCGCGGAGACGTGGTGAAAAGCTGCAACCACGCGGGACTTCGGCAAGAGGGCCTGGGCCTGCTGGGCGGCGCTGCCTTCAGGCACGGCATACGCAAACGGGCCCTGTTTGTCGAATCCAAGCGGGTTCACGCAGTCGATCACGATCGTGCCGGCGAGCCACGAGCGCAGCGATTCAAGCAGGGCAGCATGGCCAGCGAAGGGAACCGCCACCAGCACCACGTCCGATTCCGCGGCGCAACCGGCATTGTCCGCACCGCGCACTCGCTGCGAACCGGAGCGCGCCCGCAGCAAGGCTGCGGCCTGCTCAGCGCGGCCGACATCCCGGGATCCGATCACCACCGACAATCCGCCGGCCGCCCAGCGGTAAGCCAAACCCCGCCCCTGCGGGCCAGTACCACCGACCACCCCAATGGTGAGCGCAGACAGATCCAAGCTGCCTCCTTCGCACCGCGCCCGTCATCCGGAGCCGAATAGCTGCTCGCAAGCCCCTCAGACTGCTATTCGGCTCCGGATGGCGCTTGGGCGGGACGGCGGGGTATCGGGTCCAAGCAGGACACCAAGACCTCCCGGGACTGCGGATCGGTGACCACGGCGTCGTTCCGATCCCGGTACACCAGTTCACCGCTGGCGTCGATCTCGAGCAAGTACCCGGCTTCGGCGAGCTGGCCCTCATCGAGGTCGACCAACCGTTCGGTGCGGCTGGGCACCACCCGGTAAATGGGCCACGGGAGGTCGCCGTAGGCCTGATGCAACTCATCGATCAGGTAGGCCATCTGCTGCTGCCAGGGCAGTGGCATCTCCTCGGCCAACGACCGTGGCAGCACGACATAGCCCTCATCGACCCCGAGCGTCGCCAGCGCGAGGTGGTCCCGTAGAGGAGTGGCCGAAGCCGGCCGACCAGCCGGTCGCGAAATTGGATCCGACGCGTACACCGTCACCTCCGAATATCAGGCCTTCGCGGCGACCGGCACCCCGGGCCGGACCGCGAGCGGCATCAGTTCGTGCTCGTCGAAACTCACGGCCCGCTGGCGCAGCGGCACCGTTTGATTGGCTGCCTCGACCATCTGACCGTTACCTAGGTACATCGCAACGTGGTGGATACTGTCCGGGTTCGAGGTGTCATAAGCCCAGAACAGCAGGTCCCCGGGCTGCGCCTGGCGTACCGGCAACTGTGCACCGGCCCAGTATTGCTGTCGCGACACCCGAGGCAGCGTGACCCCCGTTGACTCGTAGGCCCGCAACATCAGCCCCGAGCAATCGTAAGAATGGGGGCCGGTGGCACCCCAAACGTAAGGCTTGCCGACCTCGCCAAGCGCAAACTGCATCGCGCGCCCGGCGACCTCGGAAGGTGCCGGGAGCGGTGTGGTGCACGAGGCCGGGACGAACTCCGCGACGTTCCCGCCCACGGCGCTGATCACGTTGACGGCCAGCGGTTCCCACTGGTGGTAGCGCAACGGGAAGGCGGATCGCTCGACGGCCTGCGCGATATCCCCCGGACGTCGGGTTTCCCAGTTGGGCACCGTCAGCAGCACGTCGTAGAACTTGTTGATCTGGTAGACGGGATCGGTGACCTGGGCGACGCTGCCCCAGCCCATCGAGGGGCGCATCTGGAAGATGCCCAGCGAGTCCCGGTCGCCGTAATTGAGATTGTGGAGTCGCGACTCGGTCATCCCGGCCTGGATGGCGATCTGCCACGCTCGTGGCGGCAGCCCACGCTGCTTACCGATCGCGATGATCAGGTCGGCGATGGCCCGCTGCTCGCTGTCGAGGTCGCTGGCCTGGAGGGCCACCTGTGGCGTTTCGCGCGGATCGGTGGAAGCAATCACCGAGCCACACGGCACCCCGAACGTCCAGTCACCGGAACCGACGCCGCCGAGCAGCACGGAGATCGCGGACACCGCGATGAGGCCGCCGAGCAACCCGACGACCAGGAGCCCGATCAACCACCGCCGCACGGTCAACCCGCCCGCTGGTAACCGGCCACCCGCCACCCGGCCGGGGTGGAGACCAGCAGCAGCCGCATCACCACCCCGGTGGTCGGCACATCCACCTCGGCCGAACTCGCTCCCGAGCTGATCGTTCGAGGCTCGCCGACGATCTTGGCCGCAGGCACGTTCGCCGGGTCGATAGACCGCAGTTCGGGGAGCAACTCATCGGTGGTGTAGGGCCTCAGCTGCTCGACCCACCGCCCCGAGTCGATTCCGTTCGGGACGGTCAAGAACGCGCGCACCCAGGACTTCGCGACGAACAAGGCCTCGATCGGAGCCGGGGCGCTGGGGCGGGACGGCGGCCGATACTGCGGCTGAGACTGCGTCCTGGGGGGCGCGCCGGGCACCGCCACACCGGAAGCAGGGGCCAACGAGTTGACCCGTGGGGCACTCGCCGGCGCTGCAGCCACCGGCCTCTTACTCACGTTGTCGGGCAGAGCCATCCCGAGCCCGACGGCGATCGCGACCAGCGCGAGTACAGTGCCGGCGAGGTGCTTGGGGGAACGAAGCGGCCAACCCCAGAACGTGCGGTAGACGGCCGCGCGGCCACGGTGGGTGCGGATCGGCACTGCGCTGACCTCCCTCGCTCAGTCTGTGGCCCGGGCGCTGTCACCGTCAGCGGCGTCCACGCCGACTTCCAGGCCCGCCGAGGGCCGGTACACCACCCACACCGGCCGCCCGGCCACCTCTTCCAGTTCGGCTTGCCGCGGAGCGCGCCCATCACCCGACGCCGACGGCACGTACACCGGCTCCTCACCGACCCGAGTGCGACGAGATCCGGCCGAACTGAACCCGGTGGGCAGCGCAGACGCCTGGATTGGCCGGGATTCGATCTCGTCGGGCCGACTCGGTGTCGCAGCACCGTCTGTGCCAGGTCCGTCGAGACTCCGGGGACCGCGCACCGGGGTGGCCAGGCCACCGCCGCGGCGATCCGATCGGTCGGCCACGACGACCACCGGTACGGCCGCCTCCGGACGAACTCGGCCACCGGATACCGGTTCTGCAGCCGGTGCGCCCTGATCAGCCTCGGCGCCGCGGGTCTCCTCCCAGAACCGCTCAGACGGTGTGGGCTCGACGCCTGCGTTGCGCCGTCGCAGCCGGGCCAGCACACCCGGTGGGGCGGCGGGAAATGCACCCCCCACCGCACCGACCGAAAGCTCCATCATCTGCCACATACGGCGGACCGGTCGGGACACCAGCAACATCACCAGCGTGATCATTCCGGCGAGCAACATCTCCGCGAGCACCGAGATGTTGCGGGAGGGGTCGAACACCCACACCATCACCAACGTGTGCAGCGCGGCCAGCGTTGAGAGCACGACGACGTTGAGCAGCGCGGCACCGACGACGCGCCCGACGCCACGCAGCAGTTCGTGGTACAGGATCGCAATCAGGCCGATGACTGGCCCCAGCAGGATGACCACCCGGAGCAGGACCTGGGCCAGCAGCAAGGCTGCCTGGGCGAGAAACTGGAACAGCCCGAACATCATCGACTGCAAAGCGGCCAGGAACCCCACGCCGATCCGGTTGCCGTCCACGCCTTGGAAGTGGCCGTAGGCGCTGCCGGTGCGGGCGGCGATTGCCTTGTACTCCTCCTTTTTGCGCTCGGCGACGCCGGATTCGGGATTGTCCGCGCCGTCGGCGATCTCCTGCTTGGTGAAGGCCTGCGCGCGGACCAGGTCGCGGCCCAGCTGCGCGGCCTGGGGCCCGTCCGGGGAACCGAACTCCCCCCGCAGCCAATTGCGGTAAATGATCTGGTCGTGCAGCAGAGTGGGCAGCGCATCGCGCTGCTCGATACCGACCTCGTCGAGGAACCCGGTGCGGATCTGGTTGCTGCCCTCGACCAGCACCCCGTCCAGCACCTGGGTGTACAGCAGCGGGGTGAGGTAGGTCGCCGCGGCCAGCCAGATGCCGGCCAGCGCCCACGCTGCCCGCTTGCTGACCGTGGCGAGGTCACCCCGCCAGATCGACCGGAACAGCACGATCGCCAACAGCACCGCGATCAATCCGAACCAGGGTGCATACACGGTGTCGTAGAGCGCGACAGTGCCCGAGACGATCAGGTCGTTCAGCGGGGCCAGTAGCCCTCCGTCGGCAAGTGCGTAGTGCAGCCCGTTGCTGGCCCCCACGACAGCCTTGCCGATGTCGAACAGCAGCCCGCCAGTCCAGGTGTCGATCACCGCGTTCGGATTGCGCAGGCCTGATGGGCCACAACCAAGGTCGTAGGTGTGCCACACCAGCCCGGCGTAACCGACCTCGTGGTAGACGCTGTCCGGCGCGCCGGCCTGCAGCGGCGTGGGATCGATGGCGCCGACCATGCCGGATCCGGGTCGTTCCGGGTTGGGCGCTTCCTTGCAGTCGTCGACGCCGGGAACCTGCGCCAGCGCTGGCGTACCCAGCACCGCATGCAGTCCGAACAATGCGATGACCACGATCAGCAGCGCTGCAGCCGTCCTGCCCCGCAGCACCCGGGGCGTCATGCTTGCGCCCTGGTGGTGACCTCGCGACCGATCTCGTCGCGGGCTGAACCGTTGCGCTCGGGATCGATCGCTGGCGCGACAACGTCTCCACCGGGCAGCTCACCGACCGAGACGTCGCCGCGCAGGGCGTCCGGAGTGGTGTCCAGCGCGGCGCACAGGTGCTCCAGGTGAGCACCGGAGAAGTCCACCCGGACTCGCTCCACTCCCCCGGCACCGTCGCCGAAGATGAACTGTCGAGGTGCCCGGTCCCGTTCGGTGGCCAGCCGTTCACCGCCCGGGCGACGACCGAGGGAGGCCACCACCTGCTCATAGCCCGCCTCGACGGGCACCTTGAGCAGTCGAAGCGCGTCGGACTGCGCCGGCCCGTCATCCAGCCTCCCGACGAACACGGAGTCCAGCAGCGACACGAAGCCCTGGATCTTGAGGAAGTCTGCTGGAATCTGCGACGACAGCAGCACTCGCACGTTCCACTTGCGGGAATCCCGGGCGAAGCGGTTCATCAGTACCCGGCCGGTGGGGACCTCGGACAGGAAGAACGCTTCGTCGATCCAGACCCCCTTGCGCTGGTCGCGGGGGCGCTCGTAGATCGACCGCTGGGTCAGCCAGGCGGCGAGGTTGAGCAGCTCCACACCGAGGGACTCGGCATCGGTCCAGTGCTCCCGGCCGACGGTGTCCTTGGGCAAGGTCAACCCGGACATGGTGAGCACCGTGAGCCGGTCGTCGCGCACCTCGGTGTAGGGGTCGGCGCCTTTCTCGGGAATGAGCAACGACATGCGCTCGCGCATCTCATCGAGGAAGTCGGCGACCACGAGGGCGTGCTCGTGGTGCTCGGAGGGATCACGGCGCAGCATCTCGAACACCTGCCCGGGATGCGCGTCGGGGCGCCCGCCCACCGCACGGACCGCGCGGAGCAACACGATGCGGGTCTTGGCCATCCGGGCGACCTCGAAAGGCAGCACCCCGGTGAGCACGTCGAGTACCAACCGGCGCCGGGTGGCAGCGGTCAGCGCTTTCTCTCGCCGCCAGGCCCGCTCGGGGTCCTCCTCATCGAGGAAATGCGCCAGCTCGGGCTCGGCGACCACCCGGTACGGGTTGAGGATGCCGGGCTGGGCGTTGAGCAGGTTGATCGGCCGGGCGTAGGGCCGTAGCTCGGGCAGCTCACACAACTTGGCCAATGGGCCGGAGGGGTCCAGCAGCGTCCAGTAGGCGCCGGAACGCAGCGTCTTGTAGACGATGCCGCCGCCGAGGAACGACTTGCCACCACCGAGCCCGGCCACCAGCGCGGTCAACCCGGAGGAGTCCCGGATCTCCTGAGCCATCCAGGGATCCCAGGCGACCGGGCGCCGGGTGGCGGTGCACGTCTCGCCGAGCAGGATGCCGCGCCGGTCCCCCACCTCCGCGGTGGCGGTGGGCACCGCCGAGGCCGCCCAGATCACCGAACCGCGGCGCAGGTAGGCACCCGAGGACAGCGGCTCACCGGGGATGAACTCGCGGGCCAATGCGTACTGCGCTTCGGGATGCTCGATGGCGATCTTGGGCTTGTAGAGATCCAGTAGCTG
>DASQVB010000197.1:0-10555 GCA_035640975.1 Pseudonocardiaceae bacterium | reverse complement strand
AACTGCTCGCGCAACTCGATCATCAGGTCCTCAATACGCGAGGTCGCGATAGGGTCCAACGCGGAGCACGGCTCGTCCATCAGCATCACGTCCGGTTTTGTCGCGATGGTCCGGGCGATGCAGAGCCGCTGCTGCTGGCCGCCCGACAGCCCGTAGGCGTTCTGCTTCAGCTTGTCCTTGACCTCATCCCACAGCGCGGCACCGCGCAGCGCCTGCTCCACGACCTCGTCCATCTTGCCGACCTTCATCGCGGTGACCCGCGGACCATAAGCGACGTTGTCGTAGATCGACTTCGGGAAAGGATTCGGCTTCTGGAACACCATTCCGATACGTCGGCGCACCTCGATGGGATCGACGTCGCGGTCATAGATGTTCTGGCCGTGGTAGGTCACCGCCCCCGTAACACGAGCGGAGCTGACCAGGTCGTTCATCCGATTCAGACAGCGGATGACCGTCGATTTGCCGCACCCGGAGGGGCCGATCAGTGCGGTGATCTCGTTGTGCCCGAACTCCAGGTTGACGTCACGTACGGCGAGGAAGTCGCCATAATAAACATTCATGTCGTGGCAGGCCATGACGCCGACCGGCGTATCAGGCACGGTGCGTTGGGGCCGCTGCTCGATGCCGACGACCGCGCCTGCGTCCTCGTCGAGAGCGGGGTCTCCCAACGCCTTCTCCCGGGCAGTGGGCTGAGAGGTCATTGGTTGGTCCTCATCTTTCACCAGCGACGCTGGAGCTTGTTGCGTATCAGGATGGCCACGCCGTTGAGCAACAGCAGCAAGAGCAGAAGGATGATGATCGCGGCCGACGCGACCTCCCGGAACTCCACCTGCGGCTGACCCACCCAGTTGTAGATCTGCACCGGTAGTGTCGTGAAACCGGAGAGCAGCCCGTTCGGATCGAAGGTCACGAAGACGAAGGCGCCGAGCAGAAGTAATGGCGCCGCCTCCCCGATCGCGCGGGAAACGGCCAGGATCGTGCCGGTGGCGATGCCGGGCACGGCAGCCGGCAGAGTCTGCTTCCATACCGTTTGCCACGGCGTGGCGCCGAGAGCCAGCGAACCTTCGCGAATCTCGGCTGGCACCGCCCGCAGCGACTCGCGGGTCGCGATGATGATGACCGGGAGGATGAGCAGCGTGAGCGCGATCGCTCCGAAGATCACGGCGTTGACGTTGCGCAGACCGAGCAGCGGCGCGAGGACTCCAGCTACCCCCAACGTCAGCAGGCCGTAGATGATGGACGGGACGGCTGCGAGGTTCTGGATGTTCAGCTCGACGATGCGGAAGTACCACTTGTCCGGATCGCCGAACTCCTCCAGATAGATCGCCGCCGCCACGCCGAGCGGAACGGCGAGCACGATCGTGGTGACGATGACCCAGACCGTGCCGAGGATCGCCGCCCTGGCGCCCGCGTTTTCGGGGAACAGTTGCGATGTGTAGCTGAACAGCAGGTTCGCATCGAGCCGGCTGACCCCTTCCAGGATTGTCGTGACGAGGAGGGCTGCGAGAAAGGCCAGCGCGACGAACAGACTGAACCACAGTGCAATCAAAAAGGTGATCGCCGCCGGGGACCGGTCCCCCCGCTCCTGCGCGCGTCCCAGCTGCTGCGGTTGCGGCCGGGCGAGTTGTCCGATCGTGGCCATCAGTACGCCTCCCGGAACCGCCGGACGAGCCGGATGCTGATGACGTTGACCAGCAGTGTGACGGCGAAGAGCGTCAAGCCGACCGCGAACAGCGTGTTGAATGCCAGCGAACCGGGCGGGTTCTCCCCGGTCGCCGCCTGCGCGATGTAGCCGGTCATGGTCTGTGCACCCTGCCGGGGGTCAGTGATGATCTGCGCCTGGTTGCCCGCTGCGATCGCGAGGATCATCGTCTCGCCGACCGCGCGAGAGATACCCAGCACCACCGCGGCGATGATGCCGGACAGCGCTGCTGGAAAGACCACCTTCAGCGTGGTGGTCATCTTGTTCGCACCCAGCGCGGCCGAACCCTGCCGCAGCGCGTCGGGCACGGAGGACATCGCGTCCTCGGACAACGACGCGATCGTCGGGATGATGAAAACGCCCAGCACGATGCCGGCGGCCAGCACGCTGAACGTGCCGACCTCGAGGCCGAGCAGGCCCCTCAGCAGGCCCGGCGCCACGAAGTTCAGGGCGAAGAAGCCGAGGACCACCGACGGGATCCCGGCCAGAATCTCGAGGATTGGCTTGACGATGCGGCGCACGCGTGGGGTCGCGTACTCCGACAGCAGCGCTGCCGCTCCCAACCCCAGGGGCACGGCGACGATCAGTCCGATCGCCGTGGTCCACAAGGTCCCGATGATGAGTGGGAGGACGCCGTAGCTGGGATCGGCGAACGTCGGTGTCCACCGCGTGCCGGTGAAGAAGTCGATAAAAGAAATCTGTTGAAAGAAACTTATCGCCGGTACCACGAGCGAGATCACGATACCGATGGTGATGACCACTGAGAGGATCGCCGCGGCTTGTAACCAGATCAGGATTATTCGCTCGCCGACCCGATTCGAGGAACTCCGTAGCATCTGCCGTCCGGCCGGAGCCTGGGATTCGCCTCCACCGGGGTGGGCGCCGCCCCCGGAGGAGCGACCCCCACCGACCGTTGTCGTACTCACTATGTGTTACCTCTGATCCTCAGTGAGACGTTACGGAAACGGTCCGAGCGGAAGTACCCTGACGGCGAGCGCGTCCACACTCAGGCGGCCAAACCGTCGACCGCAGCCTGAAGTTCGGTCTTCTGCTCCTCGTTGAGCTGCACGTACTGCGCAGCGTCGGCGATCTGGTCAATCTGCCCGGCGTAGAACTTCACGAACTCCGCCACCTCCGGCCGATTGAAGGACTCGTTGTTCACGTAGATGAACAACGGGCGGGCGAGCGGGACGTAGGTGCCGTTCTGCACGGTCTCCGCGCTCGGCGCCACGCAACCCTGGCCACCGTTGACCTGAACGGCCTTGAGCCTGGCCTGGTTCTCCTCGAAATAGGTGTAACCGAAGTACGCGGTCGCACCCGGAGCGCCCTGCACGCCCTGCACCAGCACATTGTCGTCCTCCGAGGCCGAGTAGTCGGTGCGCGAGGCGCCCTCCTCACCGTTGATCTCGTCCGTGAAGTAATCGAACGTGCCGGAGTCGGTACCCGGCCCGAACAACGCCAGCGGCACGTCCGGGAAAGATGGGTCGACCTGGTTCCAATTGGCGACCTGCCCCTCGGCCTCCGGGCCCCACATCGTCTTGAGCTGCTCCACGGTCAGGCAGTTCGCCCAGTTGTTGGCCGGGTTCACCACCACCGTCAACGCGTCATTGGCCACGACCAACTCGGTGAACTCGATGCCGGCCGACTGGCAACGCGCCCGCTCCTCGTCCGCGATCGCCCGCGAGGCGTTGGAGATGTCGGTGTTGCCGCTGCAGAACTGTTCGAACCCACCACCGGTGCCAGAGGTCGCCACCGTGATGTTGACGTCCGGGTTCTCCGAGCGGAACAGCTCGGCCGCGGCACTGGTCAACGGTGCCACCGTCGACGAACCGTCGGCGCGGACCTGACCCGACGCCTGGCCGCCGTCACCAGTGGTGCCGGGCCCGGCCTGTTGACCGCCGCATGCCGCCAATAGCAGGGCGCTCGTGAGGGTAACGCCCATCGCCGCGAGGCGGACGCCACGCCGCATGGTCTTCACAAAGTCCTCCATGTGACGGTCTCAGGACCGAGTCGGCTATGCGGCTCGGGGTGGCCGCTCGCCAGGACCCTAGGTAAGCTTGGTAGACAATTTCCCTCGATAGAGTGAACGCAAAGTGAACTAATCACTTTTGGTAACCATCGGTGATCATTTTCGGTCGCCCGGGTAGCAACCACTGGGCAAACTGCGCGCGTCGAATTGCTCTAGGTCACCAATGTCCCGATCGACCTCCTCAGGCGATGCGTTGCATGGCCGAGGCCAACCACTGCAAGAGCACCGGACCGCACGCCATCTCAATGCCCCACACTTCGAGTCACGGCGCAGGCAACGACGTCGGCAAGGCTCCCGCCGCGCCGACGAACCGCGCGCTGCAGCATCGAACCGTTGCCCCGTCCGAACACGGCGTCGGTGAGATCCTGGACAACGTCATACTCGCCGAAGTCCTGCAGCGCCGGTGTGACGTGCTCGAGCAGTGCCCGGACCACGCGCTGCGCCGGTGCCGGCCGGCCCGCTGGATCGATAAGACTGCCGTCGAGACCTGACCGCGCCGCCCGCCACCCCGCCAGGCGCAGTAGCTCCACCCGCAGCGGAGTCGGTGGCTGGTCCTCTTTCCACGCCCGAACCGCGGTCTCTACCAGCGCCCGGGTCAAGCCGGCCAGCAGAACAGCGTCGTCAGGGTGCAGGCAGACATCCGCCACCCGCACCTCCACGGTGGGGAATTTGCGGGACAGGCGAGCGTCGAAATAGATCATGCCTTCATCGATGACGGTGTCAGACTCGATCATGGCCCGCACCGTGTCGTGGTAGTACTCAGCGGAGCCGAACAGCTGGGTTGGCCCGGCAGAGGGCCATCGGTTCCACACTTGCGACCGGAAACTGGCGTAGCTGGTGTCCTCACCTTGCCAAAACGGTGAGTTGCCGCTGAGCGCAAGCAACACCGGCAACCACCCTCGGATGCGATCCAGCACCGCCACGGCCTCCTCGTCGGAGCCCACTCCCACATGGATGTGGCAACCGCAGGTGAGCTGTTGCTCCGCGATAACGCCGAACCTGTCCACCATTTTCCGGTATCGAGGACTGGGTGTGATGCTGGGCACCACCGACAATGGCGACGTGGCCAGGGCCGCTACTCGGGCGCCGCGGGATTCGGCTGCTTCGGCGGCGGCCCGCCGCCAGCGCCATAGCTCGGACGCCAGCTCGCTGAGCGACGTACACGGCCGAATATTCGTCTCGATCTGCTGGCGGGCCAGCTCGGAGGTCAACACATCACCGGCTAATTCTTCACCGTTGACCGTGGCTTCATCCAGAACCGCGCTGGCCAACGCCAGTGATCGACCGTCGTCCGGATCGACGAGCAGTAGCTCTTCCTCTACCCCGATGCTTCGTAGCCCCATGCTGCCGGATTATCCAAGCTCTTCGCGATCGCGCACTTGGGGCCGTCGGGAACGGGGTAGCTGCCCTACCGTCTCACTCCGCAGAACCGAAGATGACGTCTCTGAGACTCTTCGGCCCCGAGGTCGCCTTGCCCTCACCCGCAAGCTTCGACCTCCAGGCAGCACGTAGATCCTCGCTTACACCGGCGGACTGCGACAGCGGCGAGTCCGGGTTCAATCCCTGGAAACCGCAATTTACCTCAACGTTCATGCAGTGCTGGTCGGTACACTCCCTGATGTCCGTTTTGGTGTGCTCTTCTTCACTCCACGGACTCCAACCACCAAAACCACCGCGCATCGCCGTGAGCGCCGGCTTGCCCTCGTCCGGGGTGATGTCGGACTGCAGCGCCTTGTCCTGCTCTTGGCTCATAATGAACAGTCTATCTTCTCAGCAGCGAAGTCGCATGGCACGCCGGTCCCGCAACGGGCGCCGGCAGGCTCACAGTGCTCTTGTGACCTTCCAGGCAAGATGCTTACGTGGAGCGGGGCGGCATCCGCCAGCCCCCAGCGCAGCGCGCCCCGGTCCCAATCACGTTTGAGGAGGAATGATGCGTCAGCACACCGATGCGACAGCCGGTGCCGATACCCGCGTCGACCAGCTGATCTCGCTCGGTGCACGGGAGGTCGGGGACGGCTGCCTGGTGACGGTCGCGGGTGAGATCGACATGGTGACAACTCCGAACCTGCGTGCCTTCCTGCAGCAGCAACTCGAGCAGGTGGGTTCGCTGCTGGTAATCGATCTGAGGGAAGTCAGGTTCCTCGGATCCAGCGGACTGGCTGTGCTGGTCGAAATCCTGGACGCGGCCCGGGAACGCCAACTCGGGCTGCGGCTGGTGTGCAATTCCCGCGAGGTCACCAGGCCGTTAGAGGCCACCGGGCTGACCGAACTGTTCGAGATCCACTCAGATCCCGACACTGCACTCGCGGCCGGCTGAGAAACCCGGTTGGGAGCGCGACTGAGGAGTTAGCCGGCGCGGCGATCAGGAGTAAGTTCACTCCATGGCGGAACTGCTGCGGACCGACCGACTCCTGGTGCGGGACTGGTCGGTGGCCGACGCCGAGGCAGCGCTGAAGATTTATGGCCACGACGACGTCAGCCGGTGGATGTACGAGCTGGAGCGCATCCCCGACACGGCCGCGATGCGAGTGGCGCTCCAGAGCTGGACCGCCGACCAAAGCGCCATGGCGCCGGGAACCGGACGGTGGGCTGTAGTCCTGCTCGAGGGCGACGCGCTTGTCGGCGGGATCACTCTGCTGCCGATGCCGGTGCCCGAGGCGGATGTCGAGATCGGTTACCAGCTTGCGCCGGAGTACTGGGGCCGGGGTTACATCACCGAGGTTGTGCGAACGCTGGCGCGCTGGGCCTTTGCGCATTCGTTGGTCGAGTTGTTCGCGCTGGTGGCACCGGACAACACCCGGGCAGCGGCTACTGCACGGCGGATCGGGATGGAGTGGGTCGGCGAGAGCGACAAGTATCACCGTAGGCACCTGCAGGTGTTCCGGCTGCGGCCCGACGACCTGGTCTCGGCAGCAGACCCACAGCGGCCGATGTCATAGCCGAGCAGGTCAGAAGTAGACGCGGGTGACCCAGTCCGCCACGCAACCCGGTTTGGTGCTGCCCTCGATCTGCAGCGTGGCGCGCAGCACGAGTTGCAGGCCACCGGTTGCCTCGGTGACCTCGGCCAGCATGACCTCGGCCTGCACCTTGGAACCGACCGGCACCGGGGCGGGGAAACGCACCTTGTTCAGCCCGTAGTTGATGACCATCGAGGCGCCCTCGACCCGATAGGTCTGGTTGATCAAATGCGGCAACAGCGACAGGGTGAGGAACCCGTGCGCGATGGTGGTGCCAAATGGGCCGGCTGCGGCGCGTTGCGGGTCAATATGGATCCATTGATGGTCTTCGGTCGCGTCCGCGAAGGCGTTCACGCGCTGCTGATCGATAGTCATCGAATCACTTGTGCCCAATTGTTCACCGGCCGCGGCTTGCAACTCGTCAGGACCGGTGAATACTTTCATCGCCGATCACTCTCCTGAGCTCGGTCATTCGGAGCGGTTAGCTCAATCTGGGACACCGGTTCCAGCTGGCCTTTACTCCCGCTTTTTTCGATGACGAGCTCGGCTTTCCGATTCGAGAACATCAGGGTGGCCACCGAGTTGCCGAAGGTGGGGCCACTGAGCAAACGCCAGGATAGTGTCGGCTCGGATACCCAGTAGCGGCGCATGATGCCGCGAACCACCGCAGCTAACGCAGGGTTCCAGGCGGCGCGCATCAGCGCTGTGACAGCCCACGGGACGCTGTGATGCACCGGCGAGCACACCACTTGGTATACAGGTGATCCGCCTGCCGGTCCATCGAAGTCGGCTCGTGCCACGTAACTGTGGTGCACATCTCCGGACAGCACGCTGATCGTCGCGGGCGCACGGGGACTGACCGCCACCCGCCGCAGTAGTGTGGCGAGCCGGTCGAAGGAGTTGCGGAACGCCGCCCAATGCTCGAGGTCGACGGCCTGACGAATGCGCTCACCCAGTGCGCTGCCGCGAGCGCAGGCCACCTCGTTGGCCGACTGTACGTCGTGGATCGCCGGAGCCAGCAGCCACGGTAGCGAGCTACCGATCAGCACGTGCTCAGATTGGTCGGCGTCCACACTAATGGCGTTCTCCACCCAGGAGAACTCCGCGTCGTCGAGCATCTTACGCTGACCCTCAGTCAGGAGGCGCCCACACCGGGTATCAATCATGACCAGCCGCACCTCGCCGAGATCCCAGCGAAAGCTCCACCGGATCGCCGACGGATCGGCGTCCGCAGCGCCGGCCATCTCCCGCAGCACTGGCCAGGCGTCCCCGTCGGTGTCCTGCACGGCACGCCAGGTCGGGTCGGAGTGACGCTCCTCGGGGGGTAGGTTGCCGATGTGTTGATAGATCCAGTAGGTAGCCAGCGCTCCCCCGATGCGCTTGGGCCACCAGGGCTCGGCGGTTACCTGGTCACGCCACGCTGCCGACGTGTTCCAGTCGTCCCGCACATCATGATCATCGAAGATCATCGCGGTGGGCACGGTGGACATCAGCCACCGAATCTCGGGGTCCGACCAGCTGTCCCGGTACAACCGGGCGTACTCGGTGAAGTCTGCGACCTCGTCCTCGGGTGAGGCAGTGCCGTCTAGTGAGGTAGGGAGGTTCTGACGAGTGCTCAGCCAGCGCCGAGTCTTGGCGGGCGGGTCGTCGGCGTAGACCTGGTCGCCCAGCAGCAGTAGCGCATCCGGCCAATCCCGCGGCGCCATGTCGGCCATTCGGCTGGCCTGGACGTCCAACGCGTCAACACCTTTGGCGGCGGCCGATCTCGGGTCACCGGGCTTGGCCTGGCGGCACGAGCCGAAAACCACCCGGATCGGGGCACTGCCGCCTCGGGTGCGGATCCGACTTTCTGGCCACGGTGAGCCGGGCGCAGGCCAGACGAGCTTTCCGTTCAGGTGCACCTGGTAAGTGCTGACCGAGCCCGGTTGCAGGCCGTTGACTTCGACCAGTGCGTAATGCTGCCCGCGCACCGTGAACGTCGATGCCCGGCAGCCCAGTACCTCCACCTCGGTCGGGCAGTCGGTCTGCACCCACACCGCTGCGGTTGTTCGACCCACATGCCGCAGGGCCGGCCCGAGCAGCAACCGGGCGGAGGCCGATGACGGCGGCGTGGTCACCATTCCTGTCCTACCGCAGTCAACCCCGTTACGCGAGGATAGGGGGCAATGGTGATGAATCCTCCCTCGGCGGGGGCGAGGATGGGCACGCCCGCCGGACGGTGGGTCCTGCTGGCGACGATCTCCGGATCGGGCATGGCCATGCTCGACGCGACGGTGGTGAACATCGCGCTGCCCTCGATCGCCGGTGACCTCGACACCGATTTCCGGACGCTGCAGTGGATCGTCAACGCCTATACCCTCACCTTGGCCGCGCTCATCCTGCTGGCTGGGGCACTCGGAGACCACTTCGGGCGGCGCCGAATCTTTCTTCTCGGGGTGGTGTGGTTCGCGGTTGCCTCGTTGCTGTGCGGGCTGGCACCGACCGCCGAATTCCTGGTCGCAGCACGGGCCCTGCAGGGCATCGGCGGCGCGCTGCTCACCCCCGGCAGCCTGGCGATCATCTCATCGACATTCGTGGCCAGCGACCGAGCCAAGGCGGTGGGCGCCTGGTCCGGGCTGGGTGGGATGGCCGCTGCGATCGGACCGTTCGTCGGCGGCTGGCTGGTCACATTGGACCCCGCCACCGTGCTGAACTCGGCGGACCCACGTTATGCCGGGACGGCGTCGGGGGTGAACAACGCCATCGCCAGGTCCGGCGGTCTGCTGGCCGTTGCGGTCATTCCGGTGGCAGCGGGTCTGGGTGGCACCGACTACACCGATCCGCTGTCCTTCAGCCCCGGATTTGTCACCGCGATGCTGATCAGCGCCGCGCTGCTCGCGCTGGGTGCACTGATGGCAGTGGCGTTGCTGCGCGAGCCCCGCCCTGCCCTCATTCCGGGCGTACCGGAACGGCTCCCGCTGGAACGGTGCACACACTGCGGAGTGGCCGGTCCCCAGCTACACCCAGCTAACCGGTCGTGAGTGGCATTCAGTGCTGTAGCACTGAATGCCACTCACGAGGGACCGCCACCGCGGCGGCGGTCCCGCACCACGATCGCCACCATAATCAGCGTGATCACCAGCATGGGGATCAGAAACGGCACAGCATCAATGAGCGGGTGGTCGGCCAGCACCATCTCACCCGTGACGGCCGCCATCACGGTGCTCTTGCCACCTCCCGGACCGACTCGCCCATCGGATGAGCAGCCGGTTGCGATGCCCGGGACACCCGAGACACGCCCCAACCCAGGGTCAACGCCAACAGTAATGCGCAGACCAGCACGACTGCCGACGCAGTGCCCCACAGCGAGTCGGGAACGCCTTTCTTAAGTTCCCGCTGCATAAGCTGTGTCTCGTTGATCGCATCCCGGGTGACATTGCTCAGCGCAGGTATCTCCGGCTCACCTAGCGCGGCATCCGCGGGCAGGTAGATCGGCATGGCCGTGAGGGTGCGGCCGTCCTGCAGTCGCACGAATGTTTTCCAGTCTGCCGATATCGGCATCGGTGTGGTGGTTCGGTAGCTGCCATCACCGACCGGCACCAGGTGGTCCACGTACAAACCGCCGCCCTGCCAGGAGGTGATGGTCAGCCACGACGGCTGATCGACGGCGGCGGTCGGGGTGATCCGGACGACGGCCTGCGCGGTGCGGAAGGGTTCCGGACCGGCGACCTCGTTCAGCGTGATCTCGGCGCGCACGCCGTCCGGCATCGTGATCAACAGCCCGTTGGCCACGGCGGCCATCAGCACGGCGAGGATCCCGAGGAACAGCGGACGGGCGACGGCGGGGCGGGGCAACTTGCTCTGCAGGCCCTGCGCCAGCAGGGCTCC
>DASQVB010000196.1:0-3150 GCA_035640975.1 Pseudonocardiaceae bacterium | reverse complement strand
GGGGAGATCAACCTCGCCGTATCACCCAGAGTCCGCATCGACGCCAGGGCGGTGGCCCGGACCCCCTCGGGGCCGGTCAGTGCCCCGATTTCGTCGACGGCGGCCACCATCCGCTCCACCAGTTCCCGGTCCACGCCGGGCACCCTACCGGCCAGAGCGCCAGCACGAGCAGCGCCGTCAGCAGCCAACCGACCATGCCGGTTCCGCCGCGTGCGTGCGCACTGACCGCGAGCGACATGTGGGCTCAGGGTCGGCCGGACGCGATCGGTGCGCGCTCGGCCGCGGTGCGGCCCCGCCACGCCAGCGTGGCCCCGATCAGCAGCAGGACCGCGCCGGCGATGTTCCAGGCTAGGTCGTAGGGGAGCGGGTCCACGCCGTAGCGGACCTGGTGCAGCCTGAGCAGCTTGTGATCGACGAGGCCGTCGAAGAGCTGGAAAACCCCGGCGCCGAGGAAGAACCCGCTCCATGCGACCACCGGAGCCAGCACCTGGCGCCGCCGCAGGTCGGCGAAGGCGAAGAAGCCTCCGACGATGATGACGATCTCCGCCGCGTGCAGCAGACCGTCGGAGAGCAACCCGATCTGCAGCGTGGACTGGTCGTAGAAGTGGTGCCAGGCCAAGATCTGGTGGAAGACGATCTCATCCATCGCGGCCATGAGCCCGACGCCGATGGCGAACGCGGCCAGCGTCGAACGACCACGCTTGACACGCGGAGCTGGTGCCGGCTCGGACTCTTCGTGCGCGGTCATCTCGTGGCCTCCGATGAGTCTGCGCGATCTACGTGTCCGTCAAGGGTTCCTGGGCCAACCCCGGATGGAGATAGGACGTTCTGGGTATCCGTTGCACATGCTGAAGCGTGCAGTGTGGCAGGGCCTGGTGGCCGGAGCCGCTGGCGCCGTGATGATGACTCTCGGCGAGAAGGTCGAACAGCGGCTGACCGGCCGACCGGATTCCCACGTGCCGGCCCGCACCCTGGAGCGACTGACCGGGGCAGCCGAACAACCGCGGCGGCAGCCGCTTCCGATGAACTGGGCCATGCATTTCGGTCAGGGCGCCCTGATCGGGGTGCTGCGCAGCGTGATGGCGAACGTCGGCCTGCGCGGCCCGTGGGCCTCGGCCATGTTCACCGTCGTGCGCCTGACCAACGACCAGATCCTCGAGAACGCGACCGGAGTCGGCGCACCTCCACCTACGTGGCCCCGGCTAGAACTCGTGGTGGACCTGCTGCACAAGGCGGTCTACGCCTTCGCCACAGGTGCGGTCGCAGACTCCCTCGCGTCCAGCAGTGGCCCTGGCCCCGGGCAGCGACACGCTGCCTTGCGCCCCGGCCGCGAGTCCGATGTCGGGCCGCTTCCCCGCGCCACCCGGTGACGGCCGCGGTGCGGATCAGCTTTGGGTGACTGTGATCGTCGACCTTTCCGACGGCGGCCGGAACGGTGCAGCTGGTCCGCGGTCCGGGCGGCGCTGGCGCGTCCGTGTCCTCGGGCTGGTTAACTGCGGGGGGCGCTCTGCTTGAGTGTCGCTGCCTCAGCCCAGTCGCAGCGCGTCCCAGAAAGCTGTTCGCACCCCATTCGCCCCCCAGGCGTTGGGCTCGATGACGTTGCAGTACCAGAGATCGCGGTCGTCCGGCTGGGGGTGCCGTTGCGCCGGGTTGCCGGACTGCAGACCGTGGCCGAGGAAGTGGCCGTGGATGTCGGCTAGTCGCGCACCGTGCTCCTCGGCGACGGTGCGAAGTTCGGTGTTGAGCTCAGCCAGGACGTCCACGACTTGCGGCCACGCCGGCAGGCCCACCTGAGAGGCGTCGCCGCTACCGTCGCTCGGGTCGTAGATGGTGCCCACGATCACCGGATTGCCCGGTGACTGCAGCAGGCGCCCGATTCTCGCGAGGGCCTGCCCCACCCGCCTGCGAACGACCTGCACGACCTCGCGTGCATGTTGGGTGTCCCCGTAGGTCTGGAGGATGTCGTTCCCGCCGACGGTGAGTGTCACGACGGTGGGGGCGACCCCGGAACTCTCGAGCAGCGGCAGCTGGGAGTTCAGCAACGTCTGCGTGGTGCCGCCGTCCATGGCGAGCAGCCGGTACCGCAGATCGGGGTGAAGGCTGGCCAGGTCCCGCCCGCGCCACTCGGGGAAGTAGTCGTCCCGGTTGCGGGCGAAGAGGCTAGCTCCACCCCAGCCGGGGCCGCCAGCGTACTCGTCGATAGAGATCGAATCGCCAAGGGCGACGTAGGTAGCGGGTGCACCGGACACCTCACCGGGCGGCATGTGCCGTTGGTTCCCCGCCAGAGGCGCATCTAATCGGGGTCGATGGGTGCTCGCGTCACCGGCTTCATCGGTGCTTGCCTCCAGCGCCTCGTCACGGCGGCACCGAGTGGTGTCGAGTCGCGCTGGCTCGGGGTCGGGGTGGAGCACGTTCATGACGACGTACGGCGCCAGGGCGTCCCCAGCGGCGGCTTGCCGCTGCTGAGCTCGCCGCACGTGTCGCGCACGCAGCAGGCGCAGCGCGGGGTGTGGATTGAGGACGAGCGGACAAGCGTCTCGGTATACTGCGCTGCAGGAATGGAGGTCGCTGGTGGAGGAGGCGAAGGGAAGAGGTGGAGATGGCAGAGGGCACCGTGACGCAGTTCGACAAGGCGCACAGGCACGGTTACATCGCTCCAGATGGTGGCGGTACGGAGATATTCGTAGGATACGCCTCTATCCAGATGAGTGGCTTCAGATATCTGGTAGAGGGCATGCGCGTCTCTTTCGATACCGAGCGTGGTAAGCACGGCCTACAAGCCATCAACGTTACCCCGCTGAGTGCCTTTCCGAGGGGAGGCCCATTCGGTGACAACTGACTTTGTCGAGTAGCTGGCTGGTGCTCACAGGGCCAACCTCATCCCTGAATCTAAGGACCACCAGCTGTGGGAAGTTCCTGGCGGACGCTCCCACTGCCGCTTATGGCGATCAGCGCAGCAGCTGGTGCACATCTTGGACAGGACCAGCTACCTGGGTGTGGCACTGATGAGGACAGATGCAACGTCGAGAACGGTCCCGGAGCGAGAAGCCGCGCAGCGTGCCGTGGCCGGTCGACGGCGAGACAGACGTCGTCGCCGTCGACAGCACCTGGGGCGAGATGCAGCCGCTCGAGGCTGTGCCGGGAGTACCC
>DASQVB010000195.1:0-8827 GCA_035640975.1 Pseudonocardiaceae bacterium | reverse complement strand
CAAGCCGTCGGCTGACGTCGCACTGCCGGCCACCTCGGCCACCTGCACCTGTGCTTTCTGCAGTGCCGCGGACTGCCGGTGGAGCCCCGCTAGCAGCGAGTTCACCTGCTGGCGCATCACGGCGTTACGGGCCTCCAGCTGCGCTCGCCTGTCGTGCGAAATCATCGCCACCTCTTGCTCGACTCGGTGTGAGCACGCTCAGTGCCCGGTCCGGCACTTATCGTGATGTGTCTTACGACGCGACTGCCGCCCTCTCGGTTCCCGTGATCAAGAGCACTTCAGCGCCAGGCAGACACCAGATCGTCAGGACTGTAGACCGCTGCCAGGTTGCGAGCCGCGCAGCCGGAGCGGCTCACCGCAACTAACGGGGCTAGGAGTCGGATCCGACATAGCGGTGGGGAGGCGCTGGCGAGTTGGCGGGCCCGTGTCGCACGTGAGCAGATCATTCCCACGCGCGGCGACAAGCTCCCCTTCAATGAGCTGCATGTCATCAAGGACTAGCAACTCACTGGACAGGCCGTTCGCGCCGCGAAGCCCGGAACCCGTCCCGCACCCGTGGCACTTCTGCCGAACCCAGACCATCGAGCTGCACCACGCCAACGACTCGATCATCGGCACCTGCCACTGCGCTTGCGGCGCTCTCACCGACCGCAGAGGCCGCTGGGTCGGCCGGAACTCTCGCAAGAACATCCCCGACCCGACCGGTCTGCGCCGCGATCCCGACACGCCGCAACCGTCTGCGCGCGGGTGGTGGCGGGCACGCCTCACCCGGTGCCCGCCATCACCTGCGTTCCTACCAAACTGATCAAATCATCGTTCAACGTCGTCGGCACCCGAACAACTCATGATCCGCGCCGACCGAGAACTGCTGGCAGACCTGGCGCGACTGAACTCCGACGTCGTGCCACTGGCTATGCAGATCATGGACAACCGCGCCACGTTCGACGAACACGATTATTCGCCGACCGGCTCACGGCTCACCGAGCTGGGCATTCGGCTTCACGACCGCGCACATCAGACCGGACTGGTGATCGACAGCGACAGCGCCGAGGAATCCTCCCAGAGGCTTTGAGACCTCTCGTGGCAGGTCGGACAGGAGTACTCTCCGTCCAGCCAATGATCACTATCGCGGCGCAGTCACGAGACACCGGTGCCAATTTGCGGATCAAGTAATCGGACAGTTCGGGTACCTCTTCGCGCTCCTCGAGATCGACATTGAGCTGTAAGGCAACGCCGTCCGCATCACGTCGTTGTCCAAGAACAGCGTCGCGACGTCAGAGGAGTGCGTGGCCGCGCCCTGGTTTGAGTCGATCAACCCTAAGGGTGCGGAGTTGGTGATCAATTACTCCGTGTATCACTGCCGCCAGAGGTAGCGTCCGACCCGACCGGCCAGGAGGTCGTCCATGGATTCGAGGGATGTCACGGTGTGGCCCGGTCTGCGTGCGGTCGCTCTCGGCAAGATCGACCAGGCAGACCCCGGCTGGAAGCTGCTGAGGCAAGGAGATCCGCTGAATGGATCTGCTACCGGCCTACTGCGGCAGCAGCCTGAAGACCAAGACCAGTTCAACCTTGAGAAATTCTTCCGGGAAGGACTCTCCCAGGCACTGCGAGGTAAGAACCGACTCAACGTCATGCTCGCCGGCCGGGTCGGTGTCGGGAAGAGCACCCTGGTCAACGCCATCTTCGGTGAGCCGATCGCCCCAACCGGTGTTGGTTCTTCAATTACCCAGAGCATTCAACGTTATGTGCGGCCAAATCTCCCGATTTCGGTGTATGACACCCCGGGAATTGAGCTGGGTGTCGACGCAGATCCGATAGCGAGAAATTACCTTGCCGAAATAAAGAAGCAGATGGGAGAGGATGATACTCGGGTTCATTTTTGCCTTTACTGCGTCCGGACTCGCGATGAACGTTTCGAAACGGTTGAGTCAGACATCGTAAGGGCACTGGCGAAGGATGTCCTGGTGGCCCTCGTGCTCACGCAGTGCCCCACGCCTGACGACCACCGTGCCCTCAAGTTTGCCCAGTACCTGACGTCGCTGGGCCTCCCCATCCTCGATGGACAGTGTTTCATGACATTGGCCGAAGAAGACCGCGTCGCCGGTGTCAAGCTCGCCCCGCACGGCCTTCCTGATCTCGTGCGCTCGATTTACCATCAGCTGCCCGATGCGGAGCGGCATACGCTGGCGAGCTGTCAACGGGTGTCACTTGAGCTCAAGATCGCCGAGGCAAGGCGGTCGGTAAACGTCAATGTGGGCAAGGCTGCATTGATCGCGGCTACTCCGATCCCGCTCGCCGATTCCATTCCCTTGAGCGCGCTGCAGATCAGCATGCTGGGCCAGATCAGCACCATCATGGGATTCAGGGTCGACCCCAAAGCCATCGCTACCGCCTTCGCGGCTGTCCTCGGCGTGGCCTCTGTGGCCCGAACGGCGGCAAGCTTTTTCAAGCTCTTCCCTGGTAGTGGCACGACTATCAATACCACCATCGCGTCTAGCACAACGAAGATTTTGGGAGAGGTTTTCATTAATGCCTGCACGAACGTACTCATGCGTCAGGCGGCAGGTGAGTACATACACCAGGATGACATTGTCAGCGAATTTCTCAAGGAGTTCCCACTCCTACTCAATGGAAGTCTGCACCATTCAGCATAATCCTGTGATACGCCGCCGTTGAGCACCTGCCCGTGCAGCGTCCGATAGCTCCCGTTGGGGAACCCGAGAGTGAAGGTCAAGCGTGAAGATCTGCGGGACACGTCGTAGTACTCCGAGCTGCGAACCGAGTCCGCGAAAGGTGCTCAAGCTGTTCGCACAGCACCTTCTGCATTCCACACCGTAAACACAGCTCCACGTGGTCAACCACGTTTTCAGCGATGACTGCCACGTCACCCTCGATGACGATTCTCGAAAGCCCGCGCAGGCAACTGCCGCGCCATTGCGCTGAGTCGGACCGCGAGGGCGTGTTGCTCATCAGCCGTGGCATTTTCTCCCACAATGTGCATCGCCAGCGGCACCACATCACTGTTCAGGCGGGCTAACTCAGCCAGCAGTTCACGGTCGCGGGCTACTCGGTTGAGCACCAGCTGCGATCCCGAGGGGCGGAACAGGTAATCGGTGTCCGACCTCCTGACGCAGCCGGCTGCGCGACGTGCCGTCAGCGCTCGCCGAGCACCACGCGGCGCTGCAGCGCGCGGTGCAGGCGTACCCGCTGGCGCTGGCCGTGGACACCGATGACCGTCCGGACAAGCTCGGCTCCGAACTCGCTGGTCTGATGGGTTACGTGCAGTACGTGCTGGTGCTCTACCACAACCTCGCCGACGTCCCCGACCACATGCGCGCCCAGGCTCACCGTGATCTGTCGGCGACCCACCTCCGGGCCCGTCACGTGCGCGATCGAGGACGCCGAGGCTGAATCCTTCGCTGATGTATCTAAGGAGGGCACAACCGCCTCTTGGTTCTGGTGGGTGACGCTGGACGACGAGGGAGATCACGATGGTGGCTGCCGGTGGACCTGAGCACGAGGGGGCGGGTCGATGTGCGGTCTGATCGGGGCGCTGCTCGCCGAGCCGAACCTGACGCGGGTGCGCATCACGGCCGCGCTCGAGTCGATCGGGCACCGCGGACCGGACCACACCGGCTGGTGGCGCTCGTCTGATCGCCGGATGATGCTCGGCCACGTGCGGCTGAGCATCATCGGATTGGCCAACGGTAACCAGCCGCTGGTCAACGAGGATGGCCAGGTGCGTTGCGTGGTCAACGGTGAGCTGTACGGCTACCGGGCTATCCGCAACACCCTGCAGGCCCACAACCGGCACTTCGCCACCGACTCCGACAGCGAGATCGCACTGCATCTGTACGAGCAGCTGGGCGGCGACTTCGTGCACCAGCTGCGCGGAGAGTTCGCGGTCGTGATCGCCGATCAGCGTCGGCGCTGCCTGATCGCGGTGCGCGATCGCTTCGGCGTCAAGCCGCTGTACTACACCGTCCACGGTGGTAACGTTTTCGTCGCTTCGGAGATCAAGGCGCTGCTGGCGCTGGGGGCGCCGGCGCGCTGGGACGCCGGGGCATTCTTCGCCGAGTGTCACGGTGTGCGGACCGCGGATCGGACCCTGTTCGCCGGCATCCGGGCAGTGCCTCCGGGCTGCGTGCTCGTCGCCCGCGACGGCCAGGTGGAGATCCGGCAGTACTGGGATACCGACTACCCCAGTCGCGAGTCCCTCGCCAACGACGGGCGTTCGGATGCCGAAATCGTCGCCGGATTCCGGGAGACCCTCGACGACGCCGTGGCGCACCGGCTCGTCGCCGACGTCGAGGTGGCCTCTTACCTCAGCGGCGGGATCGATTCCAGCGCGGTGCTGGGCCTGGCCCAGCGCAAGCTCAACCGACCGATCCGGGCGTTCACGATCGTCTTCTCCGACGAGCTGTACAACGAGGAGCGGCTGGCCCAGCAGACCGCGCAATGGCTCGGCGCCACGTTCGTGCCGGTGCCCGTCAGCCAGCGTGATCTGGCCGAAGCGTTCCCCGACGCGCTGTGGCACGCGGAGACGCTTATTGTCAACGGCCAAGGCGTCGCCAAGTACCTGCTGTCCCGGGCGGTGCGCGATGCGAAGATCAAGGTGGTCTTCACCGGCGAGGGCGCCGACGAGATCCTCGGTGGCTACCCACCGTTTCGTCGGGATCTGCTGCTGCACAACACCGAGCAGCAGCCGCCGGAGGACGTCAAAAAGCTGCTCGCCGAACTCGAGGCGACCAATCAGGTCTCGCGTGGGTTGCTCACCGCAGATGGCCCGCTGGCCCAGGGACTCGACGCGTTCAGTGCTCGCCTGGGCTGGACCCCGTCGGCGGTCGAGGCGTTCTCCACCCTCGCCGCGAAAATGTATCCCTATTTCACTGATACGTACCTTGAGGCTGGGCTGCGCGCCGACCCCTACACCGAACTGCTCGACGCCCTCGACGTACGCCGCCGCCTGGCTGGGCGCGACCCGGTTAACCAGGCGCTTTACATCTGGACCCGGACGATGTTACCCAACTACATGTTGACGGTCCTCGGTGACCGCATGGAGATGGCGCATTCGGTCGAAGGCCGGGTGCCCTTCCTCGACCACCACGTCGCGGAGTACGCCGCGCAGATCCCGGTGCACCACAAGATTCGCGGGCTGCGAGAGAAACACGTGCTGCGCGAAGCAGTCCGGGACTGCGTGCTACCCGAGGTGTACGACCGCCAGAAACACCCGTTCCTGTCGCCCCCCAGCCGGGACAACGGCGATGCCCTCGCCATGTTCTGCCAGGACACCCTGCGCTCCGGGTCCGTGGAGGATCAGCCGTTCTTCGACCCGTGCCGGGTTCGCGGGTTGATGGACCAGGTGGCCGCGATGGAAGCGGCCGACCGGGCCGTATTCGAAAATATCGTCCTGTTGATCGTCAGTACCTGCATCCTGCAACAGCGTTTCGGCCTCGCCGCCTAACGGGTCAGCTGGATCGGGAGTCCTTGGGAATCTCGCACAGGCCGGGGCAGCCGGCGCACGGGATACCGCAGGAGCCTGTTGCGCCGGATGGCTCGGCTTGCCCGGTGAGATTGCGCTTCTCGTCCTCGGTCAGCTCATTGAACTCCTGGGCGATCCGCGCGAAGACCACATCGCTGAACGCTGCCGTGCCCGAAGCCTCCAGAAGGCTGCACCGTCCGGCCAGCAAGTCATCGACCAGGGCGCGAAAGTCGTCGTTGTCGCTGCGGTCACGCAGCAGCACCAGCGCGTCCCGAAGTTCCTCGGACAGCTCCGGGTCGCTGCACGCGACATCGGTCGTGGGCTTGTGGTCGGCCATCGCTCCTCATCGGTGGTGTTGGCGTCGCAGGCAACGCGTCCGGACAGCTCGCGGCGCGCGCCACACGTTTTATTGTGCACGTCGCCGCCCCGCTCCACACACCGACCGGCCGTCCAGAGATCGATAAACTCGTTCGTGCGACGGCAGTCGGCACCAATCCCGGGATCTGCGCTCGCTGGATGCCCTCAACCTGGCCACCGCGCACGCTGTGTTCGGCGGCCAACTGACCGCATTCGTCAGCTACGGCAAGCTTCTGCTCGGCGCCGCCGAGGCGCTCGGGCTGCCGGCGCCAGTCCCAGTGCCTTCGCTACGACGTGAGCTGCGCGAGCCAGCCGCAGACGTCCTGCGCGGTGGCGTCCACGCTGCTGCCGGTGGTGTCCAGCAGGGTCACCGGCGGGCTCAGCGTCGCGGCGCAAGCTCCAAGCCACGAGGCGTAGTCCAGCGTTTCGGCGATTCTGGGCTCGTCCCACTCCCGCCACGCGGGCCGGGCGCGCAGCCGCTGCGCCAGCACGTCGGACCGGCAGGTCAACGCCAGGTAGTGCACGGCGCTGAACAGCGCACGTTCCGGCAACGGTTCCAGCTCGGGAGGCACCACGGTGCCGCACAGCAGCACCGGCCGCCCGCTCTGCCCGATCATCGCGGCCAGCCGCAGCCACGTCGAGCGGAACAGCCGGTGCTCATCAGTGGGATCGCTGAGCTCAGGAAGCCACAACACGTCCTGTTCGAGAACCACGAAACGATCAGACAGCCGCGGCAGCAAAGCACGGGCCACCGTGGACTTGCCGGTACCGCTGGGACCTGCCAGGCAGAACAGCGGTTGGCGGGCCGAGGACTGCCGGTGGCCACACTCGCCACAGATCAGCGGCAGTTCTAGCAAGCATCCACAGCGGTCACAGATCCGCGGGTTCATCTGGTGGCGGCGCGCGGTCTAGCCGAACAGGCCGCCGAGGAAGCTTCCCTGGCCGCGCCGATGTCCGTAGGGACGGGGCGAGTCGGCGTAGTGCCCCCCGTGGTGATCTCCCCGGTACGGCCGGGGCGAGTCCCGGTAACCCCGGGGCGAGTCCGAGTGGCCGCGGTGCCCGCCCGAGTGCCCCACATACGGAGCCACCCCGCCGCCGTAGTAGTGCTGCTCGGCCCGCATGATCTGTTCCAGCTCGCCGTGATCGAGGAAGATGCCCCGGCAGTTCTCGCACTGTTCCAGGCGCACGCCTTGCTTGTCGACGGTTCGCAGCGCCCCATGGCATTTCGGACATGTCACGCAATCAGCATAGGATCCGTCGCGCTCGGCCAGCACAGCGAGTCGGCACCGCCTGAATATAGGTAGCCTCACCTAAGGAAGGGGAGGCGTTGGATGGCACCAAAACCTAGGGCTGGACAACGCTACGGCGGGCCAGTGCCCACATACCCAGTTCCGGAGTACCGAGCGCCGGAATACCGGATGTATTTCGTCGAGGTGGCTCGCAGTGAGCGCCTTGGACCCAGCTTCGTGCGAGTCACCTTCACCGGTGAGTGCCTGCGGGTTTTCGGCGCTGGTGGCGTCGATCAGCGGATCAAGCTCCTGCTGCCGCAGCCTGGCCGGACGGTGACCGACATTCCCAGCGGACCCGGCTGGTACCCGGCGTGGCAAGCAATGCCGCCGGAGATACGTCCGACCATGCGCACCTACACGGTGCGGACCCACCGGCCGCAGTTGGCCGAACTGGACATCGACTTCGTGCTGCACGGCGCAGACGGCAGTCACGGCGGCCCCGCCTCGGTCTGGGCCGCGAACGTCCGTCCCGGTGACACTGCCGCGCTGGTCGGTCCGGATCGGCCGGGTAGCGGTCGGATGTGGGGGTGTGCGTGGTCCCCGCCAGAGACGGCCAGGCGCCTGATCATTGCCGGCGACGAGACGGCTGTTCCTGCGATGGCGTCGATCGTTGAGTCGCTCCCGCCGCAGGCCCGAGGCGTCGTCTGCGTCGAAGTGCCGACGGCAGGCGACCGGCAGGACTGGGACGTTGCCGACCAGGTCGAGGTGCGGTGGTTGGTACGGCGAGATGACGCCGGATCGGCCCCGCACGGGTCGTTGCTCGAGGCAGCCGTGGCGGAAGCCCTGACCGAACTGTATGGGCCGAACCCACACGCGATCGGGACCGGCCTGGAAGACATGGAGCTCGACACAGCCAGCCTGTGGGACGTGCCCGACGGGTCGACCGGTGAGCTCTACGCGTGGTTGGCCGGGGAAGCCACGGTGATCAAGAGACTTCGGCGGCTGATGGTCAACGACTACGGCATTGCGCGCACCGCGGTCGCTTTTATGGGCTATTGGCGCCAGGGGCACGGCGGCTGACCTGCCAGCCCTGGCGCGTTGGTCCTCAGCCGGCGTCGCTGCGCCAGGGTGGCGGTGAAGCGGCGCAGCAGTAAGGCAGCGGTGACAGCCAGCCCGCACATCAAACCGAGCCAGACCCCGACCGGTCCCATCCCGACCGCCGGTCCGAGGAACCACGCCGCGGGCAGACCTATCAACCAGTAACCGATCAACGTTAGTCGGAACCCCGATCTCGTATCGTCCACTCCGCGCAGCAGGCCGACGCCGATGTTCTGTGCACAGTCGAAGAACTGCATCAGCGCGGCGATCATCAGCAGGCTGGCCGCGATACCGAAGGTGGTGCTGTCGGCCGGATCGAGGAAGGGACGCAGCACGACGCCGGGCGCGGCGAGGTAGACCACGCCGGCGACCGCCATCACCACGGCACCGTGGATCAGCGCGAGCCGGCTCGCTCTGGCCGCAGCGTCGATCCGGCCGGCGGCGACCTCGCCACTGACACTGATCGAGGCCGCGTGGGATAGCCCGATCGTCACCTGGAAAACGAGGTAGACGAGCTGGCTGACCACGGTATGTGCAGCCAGCGCCGACGCGCCGAAGCTGCCCACGACCAACGCGACCACGGTGAAGAATCCGGCCTCTGAGCCGTACGTCGCCGCGATCGGCACCCCGAGACCAAGCACCCGGCGCACCGTGGCGGGCC
>DASQVB010000194.1:0-3242 GCA_035640975.1 Pseudonocardiaceae bacterium | reverse complement strand
CGTACTCGGTGCCCGGCGCCTTGTTCCACCGCATCCGTTGCCGGTCAACGATCTCACCCCAGGCGTGCAGCCGGGAGCGGGCCTGAGCCTGCAGCATCTGCCCGCCGATCAGCATCGGACGGCGCGCGAAGCGGGAGAACGCCACGGCGCGCAGGATCGAGTCGGGCTCTAAGACGATGTCGTCGTCCATGTAGAGGATCTGCTCACAGTCGGTGTTCTCCAGCGCCTCGTACATCACCCGGGCGTAGCCGCCGGAGCCACCGATGTTGGGCTGGTCGATGATCCGCAGCCGATCCCCCAGCACGGCCTGTGCCTGGGCGAAACCCTCCTGGTCCCGGACCTTGCTGACGCCCTGATCGGGGATCACCACCGCGGTCACGATCGAGCGGACCAGGTCATCTTCGCCGATCGCGCGCAGGGTGGCCACGCAGTCGGTGGGACGGTTGAAGGTCGGCATCCCGATGGTCACCGCGGCGCGACCCGGCGCCTCGACCGGCGCGTGCCAGCCGCCGGAGTGCACGATCAGCTCCGAGTCCTCGGTGCTGATGTCGAACCAATACCACCCGCCGTCCTCGAACGGGGTCAGGTCCAATTCGATGTCAAGCATCCGCCGGCCCGGAACGCCATTGATCAGTTCACCATGAGTGTGGATCGGGGTGGCGTCCGCCTTGGAGCGGTAGACGTCGATGCGACCCGCGCCCTCCACGTCCAGCCGCAGGTGCAGCGTGCGCAGCGCGCTCCAACGCCGCCAGTAGCTGGCCGGAAACGCGTTGAAATACGCCGCGAAGGACACCTCGGTCTGCTCAGGCACCCGCACACTGGTCCGGGACAACGCACGTACCCGCCGCGCGTTGGGGTTGGCGAGGGTGACCGCGAGGTCAACGTCCTGAGGGTTGAGGGCGCCGGTCGCGCCGGCTGGGGGCCATACCCGCCGCGCGGTGGCCGACTGCTCGTCGACGTACAGCGCGCGGACGGCCATCGGGTCGGCTCGCCGCGGCAGAATCACGCGCTGCAGCAACGTCGACGACGGGTCGACGGGATTGCTGACGTGTTGCGGTGCTGGCCATTCGGTGGTGCTCGTCAAGCGTCAGTCCTCCAAAGACGCTGTAAAAGAGGCTGGGCCGTCAAGTGGGCAAGCCTCCGTGAAGTAGGGCGCGATCCGGTTGTCATACATCGACAGCGCCGAGCCGATCGCCATGTGCATGTCCAGGTATTTGTAAGTACCGAGACGTCCCCCGAAGAGCACATTGTGGTTGGCCGTCTCCTTGCGGGCCAGTTCACGGTAGCGCTCCAGCTTCGCCCGGTCCTCCGCGGTGTTGATCGGGTAATAGGGCTCGTCACCGCGTTGCGCGAACCGCGAGTACTCACGAAAGATCACGGTCTTGTCGGTACGGTAGTCCCGCTCCGGATGAAAATGCCGGAACTCGTGAATCCGGGTGTAGGGGACGTCCAGGTCGGCGTAGTTCATCACCGGCGTGCCCTGAAAATCGCCGGTCTCCACCACTTCGTGCTCGAAATCCAGGGTGCGCCAGCCCAGCTCACCCTCGGCGTAATCGAAATAGCTGTCCAACGGCCCGGTATAGACCACCGGCACGTTGTCGGGAAGGGTACCGCGCACATCGAACCAGTCGGTATTCAGCGCGACCTCGATGTTCGGGTGGTCGGCCATCCTCTTCAGCCAGGCGGTGTATCCGTCGACGGGCAGGCCCTCATAGGTGTCGTTGAAATACCGGTTGTTGAACGTGTATCGAACCGGCAGCCGGCTGATGATGGCGGCCGGCAGCTCGGTGGGGTCGGTCTGCCACTGCTTGGCGGTGTATCCCTTGACGAACGCCTCGTACAGCGGCCGTCCGATCAGCGAAATCGCCTTTTCCTCGAAGTTGGCCGCATCCTCGATCTCCGCAGCTTGCTGGGCAACCAATGCGCGGGCCCGGTCCGGGGTCAGGTACTCGCCGAAGTACTCGCAGATGGTTGCCAGGTTCACCGGCATCGGGTAAACCCGGCCTTGGTAGATGGTGAACACCCGATGCTGGTAACCGGTGAAGTCGGTGAACGCCGTGACGTAGTCCCATACCCGCTTGTTCGAGGTATGAAACAGATGCGCGCCGTAGCGGTGCACCTCGATCCCGGTCTCGGAGTCCGTCTCGGAGTAGGCGTTGCCGCCGATGTGGTCGCGGCGATCCAGCACGAGGACCCGCCGGTCCAGCTGGCTGGCGACCCGCTCGGCCACGGTGAGACCGAAGAATCCGGAACCGACCACGATCAGATCGGGCTGGGGGCTACTCACGGGCGTGAGGGTAGTCGCTGAGTGTGCGCGCCAAGACGGTAACCCCACCCGCACCTGCCCTGCTACCCTGCGCCACCACTCTCGCACGGCGGTCGGAGGAGTCGCGATGGCCAACGACGACACGTGGGTGATCATTCCGGTGTACAACGAGGTCGCCGTGATCGCCCAAGTGGTCGCCGAACTGCACGCGACGTTCAGCAACATCGTCTGCGTGGACGACGGCAGCACCGACGGGTCCGCGGCGCAGATCGCCACGACCGCCGCGCACCTGGTTCAGCACCCGATCAATCTGGGACAGGGCGCGGCCTTGCAGACCGGGTTGTGCTATGCGCTGGCCCGTCCGGGCGGCCGGTTCTTCGTGACCTTCGACGCGGACGGCCAACATCAGGTCGCCGACGCCGGCCGCATGGTGGCCGCTGCCAGGACCGGGCTTGCCGACGTAGTCCTGGGTTCCCGTTTCCTCGGTCAACACGAGGGCCTGCGACACCGGGTTCCCCTGTACAAGCGCGTCGCACTGCGCCTGGTGGTGGCGCTGAGCCCGGTGGCGCGCAAGCTGCACCTCACCGATGCGCACAACGGGCTGCGAGTGTTCAACCGCGCCGTCGCAGGGCAGCTACGCATCAGGATGAACGGGATGGCCCACGCATCGGAGATCGTCTCGCTGCTGGCGCGGTCGTCGTGGACGGTGCGGGAGCTGCCGGTGACGATCCGCTACACCGAGTACTCCACAAGTAAGGGCCAGCCCCTCATCAACGGAATCAACATCCTTTTCGACCTGGCCGTGTACAACCAGAGGTGAGAGTTCCATGATCGTGCAGATCATTCTCGTCCTCGCGGCACTCGGCGCCGTGGTGTACTTCGTGCGCCGGGCGCACAACGTCCACATCCGCGCAAGCAAGCGCATTGCATTCTTCGCGTTCATCGTGGTGAACGTCTACGCGGTGCTGCGGCCGGA
>DASQVB010000193.1:0-5131 GCA_035640975.1 Pseudonocardiaceae bacterium | reverse complement strand
TTCGCGTTCCAGGTGACACCGGTTGAACCGTGGCGGTAAACGCCGTCGATGTTGCTGGTGTAGGCCCACATGATCGGAACCTGGAACAGCGGCAGCGATACCAGGTCGTCGGCCAGGAGTTGATCGGCTTTCCGAAGGGCGGCTATCTGGGCGGACTCGGCGTACTGCGTCTTCGCCACGTTCAGCGCAGCGTCGAGTTCAGGATTGGTGTAATTCTGGTGGTTGAACCGGCCTTTGGTCGCGTAACGGTCGGCCAGGGACCACACCCGCGGAGCGCGCGAACTCGTCGTCAAGGCGACGTCGAACTGTCCGCGGGCAAGCACCTCATCCAGACTTCCTCTAACGGCACCGTCGGTGATCTCCATTCCAGCCTGTCTGCATTGCTTTCGAATGAGTTCGACTTCCCGGGAATGGCCTGCTGAAGCGTCGTGACTAATAGCGAAGGACAGCCGCCGACTTCCTCGCGAATACACCCCGTCCTGACCTAGCACCCACCCCGCGCGTTCCAGCGTCACCTGCGCTTTCTGTGCGTCGGCCACCATCTTGTCGGAGTAGAGATCATCATAGGCCTCATCGCCGGTGAGGAATGCGAGACTTCCCAGTGGTTGGGTCTCTGGGAGCACACCACGGACCAGTTCGTCGACCAATTTGTTGCGATCGACACACTGGGCGAAAGCGGTGCGGACGACAGGATCCTTGAACAGCACGTTAGCCAGATTGAGATCCAAGTGCTCGGCGGTGGGCCCGCCCCGCGCTTCGAATATCACGCCCAGGGCCGACAGCGCGCGCAGTCGATCCGCCAGCAGCGGGTCAGTCGGCAGTTGCACCACACTGAACTGCTGGTCCTGCAGGCCCTGCACCGCGGCGGCACCGTCTGCAACAGACGTGAGAACGATCCGCTCCGGACCTGCGGGATTGCCCACCCACGCCTCATTGCGGACCAGCACGATCTGTTCACCCGGCGCTGAGCTGTCAATTCGATAGGGGCCTGACCCTGGCATCGTGGCGGCGTTGAAACCGGTCCACCTACTGTTCCAGAAGTCACCGGCCTTCTTCAGGTCGGCCGGGGCGGACTGCGGGGTCAGCGCGGTGATGTCGGCGATCCCAGTCTCCCGCTCGAGGATGTGTGCCGGAAGGATGGCGTTGTGAATATAGTTTCGTCGCCAGTCGGCGTACGGCGACTGATAAGTCTCGACGAAAGTATTGTCGTCTCGACACTCGACCGTTGCCCGCTCATGTCCACGCGTTGTCGCCGGTGTGAAATACGGTGACTTGCCGCTGCCGGCAAGCCAGGCGAGGTAGAAATCGCGGCAACTCCACGGCTGGCCATCCGACCACTTGACGTTCGGCTTGATCTTGTACGTGACGACCTGAGGGTCCTTCGACGTCAGCTCGGCCGACAGCAGCACGTCGGAGTTGAGCAGGAACTTGCCGTTCCCGTCGACAATGAACGGGTCTACGAGGACCTGATTGAGCACCAGGGCGTTGCCCGGATTGTTGTTTGCCCGCGCCGTCTTGTTGTTGTACGCGGAGTAAGGCGCATCGTGGGCGATGACGATCGCAGGTCCAGCTGGAATCTGGGGCGCCCGATATGATCCGTCTCCGCTGTCGCCGCGCGCACCCGTCTCCCCCGGCCCGCCGCCGTTGCCGTCGCGACGATCATTCCCGCTGGTGGCCATGCACGCGGTGGCGGCCAGCGCAAGGCAGACCATCCCCACCAGGAAGCTGATCAGGGCCGGGATCCACCTCGACTTCCCCATCACAGAGATCTCCTCCTACCGGCGAAGCTGCCAGCGCGCGGCACCGTCGAGAGGACCTTCCAGCGCTGTCCCCGGCGCCGGGTCACTCAACTGGTTTGTGCTCACCAGCAGCGATACCTGCTGATAAAGCGGGATCGTCACGACCCGGTCCCACAGCGCCGCCTCGACGGCAGGGGCTACTGCACCCACCGCGTCGTCCTGGATAAGCGCTCGCTCGATGAACGGCTGCAGAGTCAGGTCGCACAATCCCGCCGGGTTGGGCGGGGCAGGGGCCACCCTGGCCGGCACCACCAACGGGCAGCCGTACCAGGATGCCAACTGCGTGGCGGGGTGACCAGCCGCAGGCTGCGGCAGCACAGCGATGTCGACACCGTCATCCACCGTGACCGTCGCTGGGCGAAACGACACCCCGTCAGTTGCCAGCGCGGGACCGAGCATGGTGCCTAACAGCTCGTCGGGGTCGACCTCACGCAGCTCGGCGTCGATCCCCAGGGTCCGAAGCTGGTCGGCTACCCGCGCGGCGAGTGTTCCGTATGGTTCGCGATCAGCCGGCGCCGCGACCACCAACCGCAGTGGCTTTCCGGCCCGCTCCCAGTACACCAGGCCCCGGGTATACCCGGCCTCAGTGAGCAACCGGCGCATGGTGTCCAGATCCGGTGCCACCGGGACTCCGGTGGTCGGCGCGGTGGCCTGGTAACCCGGCGCAGACGGAGCGAGCACCTGCGAGTTGGCCTGTAGCGCCGCGGAGGGCCCGCTGGCGACTCCGGTCGCGATCAGCGAGGGACGGTCCAGCGCCGCGGCCACCGCGGTGCGCACCCGCTGGTCGTCCAACACCCGGCTGGCCGGACGCAGCACCACTGAGGTGAGCACCGGTTGTGGCACGACGACCGGGGCCACCCCCAGATCCGCGGCGCGCAGCAATGACTCGGTGATGGCATTGGGACGGCCGAACAGGGCGGCCTGCGCACCACCGGTGCGCAGCGCATCCACCAGGGCCGCGTCACTGCCTTGGCGGAACAGGATCCGATCAACCTGCGCTGGGGTGTCCCAGTACCGATCGTTGCGTACCAGCACCATCTCACCGCGGGACGGGTCGACCGAGACCATCGCGAACGGGCCACCGGAGACCGGAAGACCGGCGTCGAGACCCTTGCTCCAACCACCCGGCGCATCCTTGAGCAGGTGCGCTGGCAGCAGGTGCCGGAACAGGGTGCGCCAGCCGGCGTAGGGACGGTGAAAGACCACCTCTGCGGTCTTGCCGCCATCTCGCGACACCACCTGGTCGATCAGCTGGTAGCCGGCCGAGTCCAGCACGCCGGGCTGGCTGCGCATCTGCTCAGCGAGGTAGCCGAAGTCCTCAGCCGCGATGGGGGTGATGTCCGACCATTGCGCGTTGCGCCGGATCCGGTAGGTGACGGTGAACGGTGTGGTGTCGGTGACCTCGGCCGCGTCCAGCAGCTCGTCGTCGAGCACCCACTGCCCCGCCGGCGTTTGGTGAAACGCTGAGGGCAGCAGCAGGCCGGCGACCGCCTGCGACAGCGGTGTCAGGTCCGCCAGGTTGTGCGGGTTGAAGCCACCGGCCAGCCGATCTACCCCGAGCACTATCTCCTGCTCGGCAGGCGCCGCCACCGGGGTGTTCACCGGGGCGTTGCCCGGTTGGACCAACGGCAGCGGTTGCGCGGTACATGCAGCGAGCGCGGCACCAACGATCAGCGCCGTCACCACCCTGCACGCGCCACCGGGCCTTCTCACGAGGCGATATGGTGCCGTAGCGCGGTCACCGCGGGGACAGCGCATGCCCACGCGGGTTGTCCCCGGGGGCTATGTTCGGGGCTTATGTGCGAGCCACCCGCTCCCGGGAACGCTGCCGGGCGCGCTGGGTGGCGTCCAGCACCGCCTTGCGAACCCGTACCACCTCCGGAGCCACCTCGACGCATTCGTCGGCGGCGCAGAATTCCAGCGCTTCCTCCAGCCCGAGATTTCGTGGCCGAGCCAGCCGCTCGAGCTCCTCGCCGGTGGACGAGCGCATGTTGGTGAGCTTTCGCTCCCGGCACACGTTGAGGTCGAGGTCTTCGGCGCGGGGGTTCTCCCCGATCACCATCCCGGCGTAGACGGCCGCGCCCGGCTGCACGAAGAAAGTGCCCCGGTCAGCCAGTTGCGCCAACGCGTATCCGGTAACAGAACCGGTCCGGTCGGCGACCAGCGATCCCGAGCGACGGGTCCGCAGTTCGCCGACCCACGGACGGTAGCCGTCGAAGACGTGGTGGGCTATGCCGGTGCCGCGGGTGGTGGTGAGGAACTCGGTGCGAAAACCGATCAACCCACGCGCAGGTACCGTGAACTCCAGGCGCACCCAGCCGTCTCCCGACGTCGCACCCAGCTGTTCCATCCGGCCCTTGCGGGCAGCCAGCAGCTCGGTGACGGCACCGAGGTGTTCCTCGGGCACGTCCACGGTGAGGTGTTCGAACGGCTCCTGCACAGTGCCGTCCACGGTACGGGTGACGACCTGTGGCTTGCCGACGGTCAGCTCGAATCCCTCTCGCCGCATGGTCTCCACCAGGACAGCCAGGGCCAGTTCGCCACGGCCCTGCACCTCCCAGGTGTCCGGCGATGCGGTCGGCAACACCCGGACGCTCACATTGCCGACAAGCTCGGCGTCCAGCCGGTTGCGAACCAGGCGGGCGGTGAGCTTGCTGCCGCCGCCACGACCCGCCAGCGGGCTGGTGTTGACCCCGAGCGTCATCGCGATCACCGGCTCGTCCACGGTGATCCGTGGCAGCGGGCGCGGATCGTCGATGTCGGCCAGGGTGTCGCCGATGGTGATCTCCGCGATTCCGGCGATGGCGATCAGGTCACCGGCCTTTGCGCTGGCGGCCGGAACACGGTTGAGCCCCTCGGTACGCAGCAGTTCGGTAATGCGGACCGGCCGGATCGAGCCGTCTTCGCGGCACCACGCCACGGTCTGGCCCTTGTGCAGGCGTCCGGCCCGAACCCGGCACAGCGCGATCCGTCCCAGGAAAGTGGAGGCATCGAGGTTGGTGACGTGCGCCTGCAACGGCGCGTCGGCGTCGCCGGCGGGCGGCGGCACGTGCGCCAGCACGGTGTCGAACAGCGGGGTGAGGTCGTCGGCGTCGGGCATTTCGCCGTCGCGTGGGGGGTTCAGACTGGCCCGCCCGGCTCGGGCACTGGCGTAGAGCACCGGCATCTCCAGCACTGACTCGGCAGCGGTGGCCTCGAGGCCTTCCAGGTCGGAGGCAAGATCCAGCAGCAGGTCATGGGTCTCGTCGACCACCTCCGCGATCCGGGCATCCGGCCGATCCACCTTGTTCACCACCAGCACTACCGGCAGGTGCGCCGCCAGCGCCTTGCGA